>MGSF01000001.1:0-2049 GCA_001798715.1 Deltaproteobacteria bacterium RIFCSPLOWO2_02_FULL_50_16
GACGGTTTAAATATGCCAAAATGGGACGGTTTAAATATGCCAAAATGGGGAATGGTCATAGATTTGGACAAGTGCTCCGCCTGCCAGGCCTGTGTGACGGCCTGTCATCTGGAGAATAACGTGGCCCTCCCTACCGCCGTGTCGGCCTCCAAAGCCCGTTCCATCTATTGGATACAGATGTTGCCGATGAAGGAGGGCCGCTATCCCCACTTTAAGATGAAGATGATTCCGGTCCTCTGTTTTCACTGCGAGCACCCGCCCTGTACAAAGGTCTGTCCGGTGAAGGCCACCTATCAAAACCCTGAAGGGATAGTGGGCCAGATATACAAACGGTGCATAGGCTGCAGATATTGCACCACGGCGTGCCCCTACACCGTGAGACACTTTAACTGGAGCGAACCTAAGTGGCCCAAAGAAATGGTGCCGTCTCTGAATCCCGATGTCTCGTGCAGGACGAAGGGGGTGGTGGAAAAATGCACCTTCTGCCATCACAGATTACAAAAGGCCCGTGAGCAGGCCAAGATGGAAAATCGTGAACTGAAACCGGGGGAATATCTTCCGGCCTGTGTCGAGGCCTGTCCCGGTCAGGCCATGTATTTCGGCGACCTGGAGGATGAGACGAGTGAGGTGACCAAACTCTCGCGCGAGCCAAGGGCCTTTAAGCTCTTGGAAGATTTAGGCACGGAGCCCAAGGTCATCTATCTGGGTTAAAGGAGTTTTTTTCATGTCCGATGATTTGAAATACGACAGCCTCTTGCTCAGACCGATCGTAAAAACCGGTCGCGCTTTTTATATCACGGTGGCCATTCTCCTGACCTTGGGACTATGGGGGGTGGTGAGCTATCTCTATCAACTGGCCTACGGCCTTGGGGTGACGGGCCTGAGTCGTCCTACTTATTGGGGATTTTATATCACCAATTTTGTATTTTTCATCGGCATCTCGCACGCGGGCACGCTGATCTCCGCTATTTTGAGACTGGCCCAGGCCGAGTGGCGGCGGGCCATCACGCGTTCCGCAGAGGTGATCACGGTCATGGTATTGCTCTTCGGTGTCGGCAATGTCTTGATTGACCTGGGCCGGCCGGATCGTATGTTCAACATCATCAAACATGCCAACTTCAGATCCCCGTTGCTCTGGGATGTCAGCAGTATCTGCACCTATCTCACCTGTTCCATCATTTATCTCTATCTCCCGCTCATCCCCGATATTGCCATCTTGCGCGACAACACGACCAAATACCGATGGTTCTATAAGACACTGGCCCTGGGCTGGAGGGGGACGCCGCGCCAACACCGCAGGCTTGAAATCGGGATTGCCATCATGGCCGTCGTCGTGATCCCGGTGGCGGTATCGGTGCACACGGTCGTCTCTTATGTCTTTTCGATGACCATACAGCCCATGTGGCACAGCGCCATCTTTGGGCCTTATTTTGTCGCCGGGGCGATCTTTTCTGGAATTGCCGCATTGATCATCGCCATGGCCGTGATCCGCCGCGCCTATAACCTGCAAAATTATCTAAAACAGATCCACTTCAATTATCTCGGCATCCTCCTCTTGGTGATGACGCTTCTTTGGTTTTATTTTACCTTCTCTGAATACCTCACCACATTTTACGGCAACGAACCGGTGCACATGGCCATATTCTACGCCAAATTTACCGGCGAATACGCCCCTTATTTCTGGACGATGGTCGTGACGTGTTTTGTGATCCCGTTTGCCATTCTTTGCAACAGGAAGACCAGGACCGTTGCAGGTACGGTCGTGGCCTCCGTCTCTATCACGATCGGCATGTGGCTGGAGCGTTTCACCATTGTGGTCCCGACGCTTGTCAACCCGCGGCTCCCCTGGGAGAAGGGATTTTACATCCCGTCGTGGGTGGAGATAGGTGAGACGGTCGGTTGTTTCGCGTTTTTCATCCTGTTCTATGTCCTCTTTACAAAATTTTTTCCCATAGTTTCCATCTGGGAGATCCGGGAGGGACGCGAAAAATCCGTGGTCGAGGTCCAAGAAAGGGTTCAGAGTTATCTGCCCAGTGAGGAGGAGGCTTG
>MGSF01000001.1:2087-10411 GCA_001798715.1 Deltaproteobacteria bacterium RIFCSPLOWO2_02_FULL_50_16
TGTTATCTCTTCTGCAGCCTGGGCCGGCGAGCTTGAGCAATTTCAGGCCGGCGATGCCAAGCGCGGGTGGGGGGTCTTTCAGGCGAAGGGATGCATGAGCTGTCATAAGGTCGGCCAACCCTCCGAGGAGTCCATTGGGCCCGATTTGACCAAGGTAGCCAGCACCCTCAATGCCGCCGAACTAGCGGCCAGCCTGTGGAACCATGCCCCGCAGATGTGGGAGAGGATATCGGAACATGCCATAGCGCATCAGCCGATGAATGATCAAGAGGTAGCCGACCTGTTTTCCTTCATCTTTTTTCTCCGCTATACGGAAGAGGCGGGGGATCCTGAAACAGGCAAGGCCGTACTCGCCGCCAAGTCTTGCAACCTTTGTCACTCCTTAAGCGGCAAGGGCGGTGGTGTGGCGGCCGACATCAGCAGTTGGAGCCAGTACGTCAATCCCCTGGCATGGCTCCAGAAGATGTGGCAGCACGCCCCGCAGATGTTAGGCGAGATGCAACGCAAGGGGGTGGCATGGCCCACATTCAAAGGCCGCGAGATGGTCGATATCATCGCCTATGTCCGCACCCTTGGTTCCAAGAGCGAGACATCGTATCTAAAAGTCGGCAACATCGCCAATGGCAGGATCCTCCTCAAAGATAAGGGGTGCATCGAATGTCATCGCGGCGGCGGCCCGGGCCCGGATTTTGAGCGCGCCTACGTGACTCCGCCGACCATCGGGCAATTGGCCGGTTCCATGTGGAACCACGCCCCGCAGATGGTCAGACTGATGGAAATCCAGGGATTGGAACAGCCGGCCCTCTCTCCCAAGGAGCTCTCCGATATTGTGGCCTATTTATTCGCCGTTCGTTTTATGGCCGCATCGGGTAACACAGAAAGAGGGGAAAAGGTGTTTGCCAATAAGGGATGCCTCAATTGCCACACTGTGACCGACGACGACAGCCAAAATGCAAAGTCGCTCGTCAAAAAGGTGTCGGTCACAAAAATGGCCCAAGGCCTCTGGAACCACGGACCGAAGATGCTTGACACGATGAGGCAGCAAGGTGTTAACTGGCCCAATCTGTCCGGTCAGGACATGCTTGACCTCATTACCTTTCTAAAGAAAGGAAAAGACAAGTGAGAGGGATCCTCCTGACGATACTTCTTTTGGCGGCCGTCTCGGCCCAAGCTGGAGAAGTCATCGTGAAGAGCAACGATTTCACCTCCAGCAAGGTCTGTGCCCACTGTCATAAAAATATATTCAACACGTGGCAGAACTCGCTACACTCCTCCTCGCTGACCGATCCCATCTTTCGCGCCTCTTACCTGGAGGCCTATCACGAGACGCAAGGACGTGCGAGCCAGGTCTGCATGCCTTGTCACGCGCCTCTGGTGAACGTCAACAAGGATTTTGATCTGCTGAAGGATATCACCCGCGAGGGGGTCTCGTGCGACTTCTGCCACAGTGTGAAGGATGTCCAGTTAAGCGCCTCAGGGCCGAATAAGTTTGTGTTGGAACCCGGTCTGGTCAAACGGGCTTCCATCGTCAATACGAGTTCTCCATCGCATCAAGTGGCCTTTTCCAAATTGCACAAGAGCGCTTTATTATGCGCCGGATGTCACGAATATAAAAATTCGCTTGGGGCACCCGTCTTCACCACCTATTCCGAATGGAAGGCCTCTTCCTATGCCAAGGACGACAAGCCATGCCAGTCCTGTCATATGGAGGTTCAAGAAGGTTCCACCGTGGCTCCGGGGGTCAGCCCGACGGCACAGACAACGTTCAATGTGCACACCATTGCCGGCGGCCATTCCGTGGAACAGCTGAAGAAATCGGTGGAGGTTGAGATAGCCGAGGTCAGGAGAGTGGGGGACAAGATGTCCGCCCGGGTCATCGTGACCAATGTGGGCGCGGGGCACATGGTCCCCACCGGCATCCCGACGCGGCGCCTGCTATTGAAATTAACGGCCAAGGGACAAAATGCCGTGCTGTATGAGACCGAGCGTGTCTACGAAAAGGTGTTGGTCGATAAGGACGGCCGGGTCCTGACCAAAGACTGGGAGATCATGCTCCATGCCAAAAAGGTCATCAAAGACACAAGGCTCAAGCCCAACGAACCCCGAGCGGAGATCTTTAATCTCAATCTTCCAAAAAACAGCGACCCTGTGGTCGTGAGTGCCTCCCTCTTCTATGACTATCGCCCCCAGGTTGTTGAAGAGACTCCCATGAGCATGGAGTTGAAATCCGTCAAGAAGGCGGTCCCTGCAGCGCAGTAGGCAGGTAATACAAACGCAAGAAATGGCGAAAATCCCTTTGAAAAAAGAGGCGAATCTGTATATACAACACCCACTGATAAAGTGACACCGGGGTGGTAGTTCAGTTGGTTAGAACGCCTGCCTGTCACGCAGGAGGTCGCGGGTTCGAGTCCCGTCCACCCCGCAAAATCTTGTCCTAGCGGTCCGGCAGAAGACGGAACGCTAGGGCTTAGATTTTGCGGTACCTGCCCTTAGGCTGGTGCCGCAAAATGGCCCCACCGTCTCGTTGATCGGCGAGACCGTGGGGCCTTGTTTTTACAAGTGGGACCTAGGGTTTAGCGGATCAAATTCAATTCGATTTTCAAACATCAAATAAACCAGCGGCAGGATGACCAATGTAAGCAAGGTGGATGAAAAAACACCGCCGATCACCACCGTTGCGAGCGGACGCTGAACCTCGGCTCCAAGCCCCGTGGAAAACATCATCGGCAGGAATCCGAATATCTCGACCAATGCTGTCATCAGCACAGGTCGTAAACGCATCAGACACCCTTGAAAAACGAGCGTGATTCCGGAATGATCCGTTTCCTGACGGAGGAGATTGATATAGCTGATGAGCACCACTCCGTTTAAGATGGCGATTCCGGAGAGGGCGATAAAACCGACACCGGCGGAAATGCTGAAGGGGAGACCGGCAATCAAGAGCGCTACGACGCCTCCCACCATCGCCAAAGGAATCCCGCTAAAAATCAGCAGTGTCTGAAAAAGATTCTGGAAGACAACATAGATCATCACCAAAACCAGAAGAAGCACGAGCGGCATCAAAATACCAAGCCGTGCTTTGGCCTTTTGGAGGTTTTCGAAGTTTCCTCCCCATTCAAAATAAGATCCCGCCGAAAGAGGAATTTCCCTTTCCAGGGTTGCCCTTGCCTCTTTCACAAAGCCCTCCGTATCGCGTCCCCTCGGGTTGATCAGGATGGCGGTTCGCCGTTTGGTGTTTTCACGGATGATCAATCCAAAACTTTCGGTAGGTGCCACGGCCGCTACATCTTCGAGCTTCACATTAAGGTTGGGCCCGATCGAGACAGGGAGATTTTTAATCAATTCGGGATTGGAACGTTCCTCCTCATTCACGCGGATCACAATGGGAAAACGCCTCACTCCCTCATAAAGGGTGCCCACTTCCAAACCCCCGATCGCCATGGAAACCGTATCCAGAACGGCCTGGACAGGGATCCCCATTTTTTCAAGAAGAGCGTGGTTTGGAACTATCTTTAAAAGTTTTGATTTTTCGGATACCTCGGCCTCCACATCTCCGGCCCCGGGGATCTTCTTTAAAATCACCTCTGCCCTCTCGGATTGTTCAAGCAATTGATCCAAATCATCACCGAAAATTTTCACCGACACGTCCGCGCGAGTCCCCTCCACAAGTTCATTAAAGCGCATCTGGATCGGCTGGGTGAGGATCGGCTCCTGGTCCGGGAGTTCTTTGCGGAGCCTGACGGCAATCGCCTCGGCCAGTTCGTCCTTTCCGCATTTATGACCATCTATTTTTGGCCACTCTTTTTTCGGTTTGAGCATCACGAAAGTATCTGTCTGATAGATCCCCATCGGATCAGTGGCTGCTTCGGCGGTTCCGGTTCGTGAAAAGACCTTGGCCACTTCTGGAAAGCCCATGATGATTTTTTCCGATTCCTCCTGCATCCGCACCGCCTCACTCATGCTGACGTTGATGTCGCGTTGAAGCATGACGAGAATCGAACCTTCATTCAGCTGGGGAATAAATTCGGCACCGAGGCGACCAAAGAGAAAGAACCCCGCAATCACGATGATCCCCACCCCAGAAAAAACATACTTCCGGTGTCTCAAACTCCAATAAAGAAGGTTGTGATACCTCTGACGCATCATCCGCATAAGCCAAGGTTCGTTTTCTGCGATCTTCCCACTCATAAAAAGAGAGGCAAGTGCCGGCGCCGCGGTAAAGGAAAATATCAAGGCCCCGAGGAGGGCAAAGCAGAAGGAGGCAATCATCGGCATGAACATCTTTCCCTCGATCCCTGTCAGGGCGAAGACCGGCAGGAGGACCATGACGATGACCAGCTGTCCGAATCCGGCCGCCCTCCGCGCCTCGATGGTGGCATCGACAATTGTTTCCTGAAGTTCTTCATCCGTTAAGGGTCGGGCAAGCTTTTTGATTTTTTCATGGGCAAGACGAACGCAGTTGTCCATCACGATAACGACACCATCCACAATAATACCGAAATCGAGGGCTCCCAGGCTCATCAGGTTTCCGGACAGGCCACACGCCTTCATGAGGAAAAAGGTAAAAAGGAGGGAAAAAGGGATTGTGACCGCCGTGATGACGGCGGCCCGAAAGTTTCCCAAAAGGACCAGGAGAATAATGATCACCAGCGCCGCGCCCGTGAGAAGATTATGGATGACCGTATCCAGAGTGGCATCCACCACCTCCGCCCGGTCATAAAGGGTCTCAATCTTGATTCCCGGGGGCAGATTACCGCGAATTTCGTCGACGCGTTCGGCGACTCTTTTAGCGACCACCCGGCTGTTTCCACCTGTGAGGAGAAAAACGGTGCCGAGGATCGCCTCTTTGCCGCCGACCAGCGCGGCCCCCACCCGCAGGCCGCTATCTACCGTAACATGGGCAACATCGCCGATGGTGACAACACGCAAATTTTCCAGCGTCTTGACGGGGACTCTCCTCATTTCATCCATCGAGGTGAAGAGTCCCACGGCCTGGACCAGGAAGAGATCCTTTCCCTGTTCGATATACCCCCCTCCTACATTCTTATTGCTCTTCTCCAAGGCCGTATGCAGGTCCTCAAAACTCAAACCCATGGCCGCCATCGCCTGGATATCGGGTTGGACGTGGTATTGCTTCTCATAACCTCCGGTGGTATCAACCCCCGCAACCCCCTGTACTGTCATCAATCGGGGACGGATCATCCATTCCTGGATGGCCCGAAGCTCCATGAGCTGGGCCTTCCGTTCAGGCCCCGTGGCCGGTGGGTCCGCCTCCACCGTGTACATGAAAATTTCCCCGAGTCCGGTGGAAATAGGCCCCAGCTTTGGTTGGACACCGGCAGGCAAGTCACTTAAGACAACAGACAATCTCTCGGCAACCTGCTGACGGGCCCAATAGATGTCGGTTCCGTCCTCGAAATTCACCGTCACCTGCGAGAGACCGAATTTTGAAAGAGACCGAATATGGGTCACGTAGGCTATACCGTTCACCACCGCCTCAATAGGGGAGGTAATGACTCGCTCGATCTCTTCGGGCACCAAGCCCTCCACCTGGCTACTCACCGAGACCTGGATGTTGGTGATGTCCGGCACCGCGTCGATCGAGAGGTTTTCAAACGCAATCCATCCGGAAACTGCGACAAGTAAAGTGAGGGCAAGAACCATCCAGCGGTTTTTGACTGAAAATCGGATAATCTTATTCATGATGATAAAACTCCCGTCTTAGTAGGGGCTCGCGTCGCCCCCTCCACCGGCAAAGCCGGATGGAGCCTCCCCCTCAACGCCCCTTCGGGGCTGTTATTTTCTTCAAATCCTCGCATCGAAGACTGTTCCATCAATGATATAAAGCCTCCACAGGGCATCGATGGCGGTCAGTTCCTGTTCGTTTCGAGTCCTCGTGATCTCGTACAACTGGCGATGCGTCTCGAGGATCAGTGTGCTCGGTACCAAACCCCTCTCAAAAAACGATTCAATATCTTTATGCTTCATACCAAGATATCTCACTCCCTGGCTTGATTTCAGAACCTTGGTCGCGGCTTCATAACGCTTGAGCTGGATCGCCCGTTCCACCGCAGTTGTTCTTAAGGTCAACTCCAGGTTGCTATCAGCGCGAACCTTGTCGGCGGAGGCAAAGGCCTTCTCCCCCCGATTAAGATTCAGGACCGGTATCGGCATTTCGATCCCGACACCACCAACCGTACGGCGGTTGGCCGTCAGGGATTCGGTTTCCAAAGTGGGACCGATCTTGAGATCGGGCCACGCCTTTGACCGGGCGATTTTGAGATTCGCCTCAGCAAGCCTCTGCTCCGCCCGCACCTTGGCGACAACTGAACCCTCCGAACCCTCTACCGATTGACCCGCTGGAGACGCGGGCCATTCCTCTCTGAACGGCGGAAGAAAGCCTTCCAAACGATCATAGGAGACCTGTGTCGCTAGCTCCAGGAGATGAGTAAGATTCTCCTGTTCCTGGACCAAAACTGTTTTTTTGAGCCGGTATTCCTCCCTGGCCAGTTCAAAAGAGATCTTGGAGACCTGCTGTTCGGGGGTCAGTTGGGGACGGTTCCTCAAGGCACGTAGGAGCTTGTCAAAGGTGGTGATCGCTTCGTCCACAGACGCCAATTCCGTTGTAATCTGTCGCAACCGATACAGGGTGAGGACGGTTTGCAGGGCAGTGGTCTCACTGTTTTCACGAAGGTTGAGGGCGGACTGGTCCATCAACACATGAGCCTGATCAATCCTCTTTCGACGCTTTCCACCCAATTCCAGGGTATGAAGGAGCGTGGTTTCTGTAGAAAGGATCGCGTCGCCACCATTTTCTCCGCCTAAGATCCGGCCGTCGAGCTCCAGGTTGGGACGCTGCCGTGCTACGCGAACCAGCTTTTCGTCGCGGAGTTTCTCATTTTGGGCGTTGACAACGTCGGGGTGGTGTTTAAGGGCGCAATCAAGGATATCCTGCGCGCCCTCAATCCGACAGACCTCCTCAGCCGAGAGGGGATGAGTTTCGGTGAGTAAAACGGCGGCACCAATGGCAATGATCCAAAATTTGGATAACTTGATCATAATAGATACCTGCCTTCCAAGTGCGATCAAATCCGGTTTGACTTGAAACCAAGATTTCGATCGAGAATGATACTGTATACGTCGGAAAGGTCAGGCGATCGGGGGACGGTCGATTCTGGATGGGAAAATATCAGAGTGAAATGACGCAGGGTGGGAAACAAGGCGACTGACGGTTACCAAGCCACTCATGGAAGTCTGCTGTTTTGGAGTAAGAGCCAGGTGATGAGAAGGACAGCACTGCACACAGCAGCAACTCGCCGGAGCCTTGGCATTGAGGTCGCAGTCTGTACACAATTCCAGGGCAGTCAATGTAAAAACGGTCATGACGACAAAAACAACAATCTGCAGTTTTTTGCGAAACGCACCCATAAAGCACCTAGGATTCTGCGATTCAATGGACGGGGGTAATTTGTCCCTTATCCGCATCCATCTTTTTCTCCGGATAAAGCGTCTCTTCATCCTTTTCCTTGGCAAGATTGACGCTTTTTTTCTTAAAAATCTTGTCCGTGGGTTTGAGCCGGAGGGCCGCCATCAAAACCTCATCCATCTGCTCCACGGGCTGGATCTCTATATCCTTGAGGACAAATTTGGGGATGTCCTTGAGATCTTTTTCATTCTCCTTGGGGATCAAGACCTTCTTGATACCTCCTCGGTGGGCCGCTAAAATCTTTTCTTTTAATCCCCCAATAGGAAGAACCCTTCCCCGGAGGGTGATTTCCCCCGTCATGGCCACATCCTTCCGCACAGGGATCTTGAGGAGGGCCGAGGTAATGGCCGTGGCCATTGTGATCCCCGCCGACGGCCCATCCTTGGGAATCGCCCCCTCGGGGACATGAACGTGGATATCGATCTTCTGATAAAAATTGCGGGCCAATCCGACCTCTTCGGCACGCGAACGGACATAACTCATGGCTGCCTGCGCGGATTCCTGCATAACCTCGCCCAGTTTTCCCGTCACGATCATTTTCCCCTTGCCCGGCATCACCGTCACCTCGGTCACCAAAAGATCCCCCCCGGCTTCCGTCCAGGCCAGGCCCGTCGTGAGACCCACACGATCCTCTTCTTCCGTGATGCCAAAGTGATATTGGGGCACCCCGAGAAATTTCTGCACCAGTTTTTGGGTGACATGTCTCTTTTTGAGCGCCTCTCTCTTCTTCTCATCCTTCTCATTTTTTCGAATGGCGATTTGTTTGGCCACCTTTCGGCAAATAGAGGCGATCTCCCTCTCCAGATTTCGGACGCCGGCCTCCCGGGTATAGCGGCGA
>MGSF01000001.1:10478-10654 GCA_001798715.1 Deltaproteobacteria bacterium RIFCSPLOWO2_02_FULL_50_16
GCTTCTTGATCAGGTATTTTTTGGCGATGTTGATCTTTTCCGGCTCCGTATAACCGGAGATGCGGATCACCTCCATGCGATCTAATAATGGCGGCGGGATATTCATCGTATTGGCCGTCGTGATAAACATGACATGGGAAAGATCGTAATCCAAATCGAGATAGTGATCATTGAAG
>MGSF01000002.1 GCA_001798715.1 Deltaproteobacteria bacterium RIFCSPLOWO2_02_FULL_50_16
CCAGGCTTGGGACGGCTAGAAAAATCAATGGCATAGAGGCAGTAAGGTGATTGATTTTTCTAAAGCCGCTCAAGAAAAGTTATTCCCCATTACTCCATTTATTGTTCAATATGGCTTTGCACTTAATTGACGACACGCCCTAATCAGCGGCAATAGTTTGAATGGCATAGGCCACCGTTTTGGACATGCTGATCCCCCCCCAATAATTCCCCGCCAGCCGTACTGAAGGGTAGGAGGCCAGGGAATCCTTGATGGATTTTAGAATTTTCTCATAACCCAGTGTATATTGAGGGATGGCCTTGGCATGGCGCCGCATTTGGATGATGTGGGGAGGATTTTTTAGTTGAAGAATATCTTTGATTTCATCACAGACAATTTTTTGGATGACAGCCTCATCCGCCATGGCCCCATCGCGGTAATGAGCCCCGCCGACGTAAACGGTGAGATAATGAAAATCCTTGTCATGAAAGAGTGAGGGGAAGGTGCTGGAATTCCATAGGGCCCCCAAAATTTTCCTCTTTTCAAGGGAGGGAAGAAGGATCCCAAAACCATCGAAGGAAAATGACTCTTGACGGGACACCTTCAGATGTACCGTGACAACCGGGGCATAATCAATCTTTTCTAAAAGGCGCGATGCCTCGGGAAGGGATCTTTGAAGGATCTTGGCGGTCACATAGGCCGGGGTTGTGAGAAAGAGCCTTTTGGTTTCATAGGCGGCCCTGTCCGTGATGACTTGGAGGGTGTCCCCACCAGGAATGATGTCTACGACCTTCTCCGAGAAGTGGATCTTGTCTGCCCCAATCTTTTCTAGGGCCCTGTGAAAAATAGACTCCAATCCATCTTTTAGTTGGTAAGATTGGGGAGAGGCCTTGGCCGTCTTTCTTTGGGCCATGAGATAGCGGATAAGAGAGGTACTTTGCACCTCGGCCTCGGCCATGGTGGGAAAGGCCGATTTGAGGGATAAATTTTTGGCATCACCCGCAAAGATCCCGGAGACAAAGGGATCCGCAAAATAGTCGGCTATTTCATGGCCAAAATGACGGGCAAAAAAATCCCACACCGATTCGTCTTCTTTTTTCCCTTGAGGCACATAAAAAATCTCTGAGAGAAAGCGCAGACGCCCCTTGAATGAGAGGGCCTTTGTCGTCAACATTTCTGGGGGTTTGAGGGGGAGGCGCGTCATAACCCCGTTTTTAAGAATATAGCGATTTTGGGCAGCAGGACTGGGTTTGAGTATCTCCGAATGCAGGTCGAGGACCTTGAGGAGATCTAAAATATCAGGGGGTTGATCGATAAAGGAACTTGGTCCAAATTCAAAACAGGCCTCAGGGGTGAGCTGCGTCTCGACCTTGCCCCCCAATCGTGCGGTAGCCTCAAGGAGGCAAAAAGAATAAGATTTTTTCAAGAGGGAGACCGCTATCGTCATACCGGCAAGCCCGCCGCCCACGATCAGATGATCCAGCACGTCTTTATTTTTTAGAAGATTCATGCAATCTTCTCCATCTTCCCTACACCGGGATCTTGGTGTCAAATGTTTTCGTGGGGGGCTTTAGGATTTGGATTCTTCGATCAAATCGTGCACCAGGGTCTTGGGGAAAAAGAGGACCTCCACATCGGTTTTGGCCGTACACGTAGAACAATAGGGGGTTTCTTTAATAAGATGACACAGGCCAATGGTTTGACCCTTGGGGGTTGTCTCGTGGGGAAAGGTAACATTTCCCCGAGTGACTAAATAAAAACCATAGGGCATATGCCCCTCATAAAAAAGAACTTGTCCCTTCTTATATTGAAGCGTTTCTCCTTGGGGGACTAATTTGGAGATATGATCCCTTACTTGCTGACAGGTTGATATCTCCTCAGAACTATGTTGACAACAACAGTTGAGATGACTACACTTGACCATTTTAAATAATCTACATGTTTGTTTTTTAAGGGAAATGAGGCGGATCAGCCTCTTGTCTGATTCTTATCATAAAATTATCTGATGGACTTCACGGCTATCATCGGATAAGTAGCTTCTTTGGCTTTTTAAGATAAAACCTCGAGCGGTCTTCCCTAAGAAATCACATGAAGTGATGAGATGGGCTGCCGCCTGTGGGTCAAATTGGAAACGATTTGGCCTCCCGACCCCGTCTTGGCAAGAGATCTCAGGATCCCCTTGCCGGATAGGGTGAATTGGAAAGAGGATGATGAACCTCCCCCTTCTCACCGACACCTTTGGGCGTACGCTCAGTTATCTTCGCATCTCAGTGACAGATCGCTGTAATTTTCGCTGTGTTTACTGCCTTCCGCCGGAGGGGATCCCCCTCCTTCCTGGAAAAGACATCCTCTCCTTTGAGGAAATATTAAGGATTTCCAGTCTCTATTTAAAAATGGGGGGAGAGAGGATTCGTCTGACGGGGGGAGAGCCGCTTCTTCGGAGGAATATTGTCGATCTTGTGTCCGGGTTGTCCCGATTACCGGGGCTCAAAGATTTTTCCTTGACGACCAATGGATATTATCTCGAAGATTTTGCAGGATCCCTGAAGGAGGCGGGATTGCAGCGTGTTAATATTAGTCTCGATAGCCTTTATCCCGACCGTCTGGCTCAACTCACCTCTTGTCGTGAATTCAAGAAAATCTGGCGAGGTATTGAAAAGGCCCTTGATATGGGTTTGCGGACTAAAATCAATGTCGTGGCCCTCAATGGTTTAAAGAAAGAGGAAATTATCGCCTTTGGTTGGATGGCCAAAAAATATCCCTTGGAGGTTCGGTTTATTGAATTTATGCCGCTGTGCGGGACGGGTTGGCATCCCGAATGGGTCCTTCCCCTTTATCGAGTAAAGGAGGTTGTTGAGAGGCATTTTTCGCTCAAGTCCCTTCCGCGCCGTCGTGAGGTGGCCGAATCCTATGAGATTCAAGATGGAAGGGGCAGGATTGGATTTATCGCCTCGATGACCGAACCCTTCTGTCACGATTGCTCTCGCCTGCGATTGACGTCGGACGGTAAACTCCGCCCCTGCCTTTTTTCTAATATCGAAGTGGATTTGAAAACTCAGATGCGCCGGGGGGCCACGGATGAGACATTAAAAGGATTGCTCTCCCGCGCCGTTTTTTTGAAACCCATGGGTCATGGCATTGGAGATGTGCATCATTCCTCAGTAGATCCCCAGGCCTTGCCGAGCATCCGTTTTGTAGGAGGTTAAAGATGATTTCCACAGAAAATAAAATCATGACACTGAGAAGGGCCAAGGCCCAAGCCGTTCTGAGGGCCACGCCCCAGCTGATCGACATCCTCAAATCACGAAAGGGACCCAAGGGGGATGCCTTGGAGGTGGCCAAGACGGCAGGAATCCTCGGGGCCAAGAGGACATGGGAGATCATTCCCTATTGCCATCCCTTGCCCTTGGATCAGGTGACGATTGATTATGAGATCCATGAAGACCGTGTTGTCATTATAGCCCAGGCGACGGCCGTTTGGAAAACGGGGATAGAAATGGAGGCCCTGGTGGCGGCCCAAATCGCGGCCACCACTTTATTTGATATGCTCAAGCCCGTTGATAATAATATGGAGATAGGCGAGATCAAGATCTTGGAAAAAACGGGGGGAAAGTCTAGTTTTAAAGAAGAGCTTCCAAGGGATTTTAAGGTCGCTGTGATTGTGACCTCGGATGGGACCTTTCAGGGGATTCGCAGGGACAAATCGGGTCAGATCATCAGGGAAAAATTGGCGGGTTTTGGAATTGTTGATTGTGAATATCTGGTCCTGCCGGATGAGAAGGAAAAAATCAGACAGGCCCTGTTGGGCTTCTACGAGAAGAGATTTCATTTAGTCATCACGACAGGAGGGACGGGTCTGGGGCCAAGGGATGTCACTGTGGAGGCGACACAAGAGGTGATTGATCGGGTGGTTCCCGGGATTATGGAGGCGGCGCGCTCTTTTGGACAACAGAGGACTCCGTATTCGATGCTTTCCCGGGGTCTGGCAGGTCTCAAGGGGCAAATGCTCATCGTCAACCTGCCGGGGTCTTCCAGGGGGGCCCAGGAATCCCTGGAGGCCATCTTTCCGGGGCTCTTGCATAGCTACAAAATGATGGCCGGTGGAGGTCATTAGTGGATGCGACCTTGTGGTCATTGACGCCCTTGTTTTTTTTGACCGCCCTCGTCTATTCCATGGCTGGTTTTGGCGGGGGATCGACTTATTTGGCCCTCTTGGCCCTTTTTGGCCTGCCTCATACGGTGATTCCGAAGATAGCCCTGATTTGTAATCTTGTTGTGGTGACGGGCAGTCTTTATTATTTCTCTAAGACAAGGCAATTGTCATTAAAACACGTCCTGCCTTTTGCCCTCACCTCCATCCCTTTTGCCTATGTGGGAGGATGGATACCCTTAAGTGAGGGGGTGTTTTTACTTATTTTGGGATTTTCTTTGGGAATCGCCGGACTACGATTGCTGTTTTTGCAGAAAACTTTCCAGAGAAGTCATGAAATGGGCTGGAAATCTATTTGGGGAATAGGACTCTTCGTGGGGGCCCTCTTGGGATTTGTCTCGGGGCTCGTGGGGATTGGAGGCGGTATTTTTCTGTCGCCCCTCCTCTTTTTTTTGGGTTGGGGCAATGCCCGGCAGATCGCAGCCTCGTCTAGTTTTTTCATTTTTGTCAATTCCTTGGCGGGCCTTTGGGGTCACTGGGCCAAAGAAGGGCTTCTGATAGGGATTGAGGATTTCATCCCTTTGATTCTGGCCGTTTTCCTGGGAGGGCAGATCGGGTGTCGTCTTAGTATGGATTGGATTTCGCTTAAAGGACTGCAAAAGGTGACGGCGGTGATTATACTCTTTGTCTCAATGAGGATCTTTTGGATGGCATTAATATGATTTCGGTACAAGAGGCCAAGGAC
Organism: Deltaproteobacteria bacterium RIFCSPLOWO2_02_FULL_50_16; assembly: GCA_001798715.1. Lineage (GTDB taxonomy): Bacteria > UBA10199 > UBA10199 > 2-02-FULL-50-16 > 2-02-FULL-50-16 > 2-02-FULL-50-16. The sequence continues at coordinate 4,875 of MGSF01000002.1, forward strand.
ATCTTGAGTCGGGAAATGAGGGTGGGGCCCAAGGACCCTGTCCCCTTGAGACAATCCTATGATCGTGTCTTGGCGGAAGATCTCTATGCCCCCTGGGATTCCCCCCCCTTTGCGTCATCTGCTATGGATGGATATGCCCTTCGTATTGAAGATGTTCACAATGTTTCCGAAGGGCGACCTGTTTTTTTAAAAGTTATTGACGTGCTTCCTGCCGGTGTCCAACCCTCAAAAAAAATAGGGGAGGGAGAGACGATCAGGATCATGACGGGGGCCATGATTCCCGAAGGGGCCACGGCCGTTGTGGCTCAAGAGGATGTGTCACAAGCCGAGGAGAATAAAATCAAGATTATCAGAAAAATTCTTGTCCAGTGCCATATTCGTCAACAGGGTGAAGAGCTAAAAAAGGGGGATTGTGCCTTGAGACGGGGGACCCACCTCAATGCCGGGACCTTGGGCTTTCTGGCCTCCTTGGGATTTCAAGAGATCCCCGTTTTTGCCTCACCCCGGGTTTCCGTTTTACCGACGGGGAGTGAGCTGATAACGGACCCCAAGGACTGGGCCCCCGGAAAGATCTTTGAGAGTAATTCATCCGCCCTGGAAGCGGCCCTCAAAGAGATCTTGATCGAGCCCAAGATCTATTCCCCTATTCCCGATGATGCCGATATTTTATTATCCCATCTAAAAACGGCCTTGACCGAGAGTCATTGCGTCATCCTCACGGGGGGTGTTTCAGTAGGGGTCTTTGATCTGGTCAAGGATCTGCTTTTAAAACTCGATGTCCAGTTGTTGTTTTGGAAGGTTTCTCAAAAACCCGGCAAGCCTCTTTATTTTGGCCGTCGCGGCAATACATTTGTCTTTGGCCTACCGGGGAATCCGGCCGCCAGCCTGATTTGCTTTTATGAATACGTACGGCCTCTTCTATTAAGGTGGTTGGGTTACCAGGATGTCTTTTTGACGGAGGCCCGGGCGCGATTGACACAGCCCCTTTATAAAAAGGCAGGGCGGACCCACTTTATACGGGCCTTGGCGGTTCAGCGTGGGGATGATTTGTGGGTGGATCCGGTCGGGGGGCAGGATTCTCACCTGATGCAATCCTTTGCGGAGGCCAATTGTCTTATTGTGGTTCCTTCAGAAACAACGGAGTTGCATAGGGAAGAAAGGGTAATGATCCATTGGCTTCCCGCAAGGGGGATGATGTGAACATCTCTGTATTGCTTTTTGCGGGTCTTCGGGAACGCTTTCGTCGCTCAAAAATGGATATCGAGGTCCCCCCCGGCGCGACGGTAGCCGAAGTCTTTGGTTTTATTGCCCATGATCCGGAAGAGGCCAAGCAACTTTTGCGCTGCACCTTGTGCGCCGTCAATCAAAATCATGTTTCCAAGGATGTGGTTTTATCTGAAGGGGATGAGTTGGCCTTGATTCCTCCAGTTGCGGGGGGCTAAAGAGTTTTTCATGATGATTCACATTGCCATAACGCAAGAAGCCATCGATCTCAACCGTGAAATCTCTTCCTCATTTCATGGTTCCTGCTGTGGAGCCTATGCCTGGTTTGCGGGGGTCGTCCGAGAGGAAAATGAGGGGCAATCGGTTGTGGGGATCGACTATGAATGTTACGAGGCCATGGCCAAAAAGGAGTTGGACAAGATCTTTTCGGAGGCCCAGAAGGAATGGGGGATTCACGAAGGGCGCCTTATTCATCGGGTGGGTTATCTTAAAAAAGGGGAGGTGAGTTTATTTGTCGGCGTGACCTCACCCCACCGCAGGGAGGCCTTTTCTGCCCTACAGTATGTCATTGATGAACTCAAAAAACGTGTGCCCCTCTGGAAAAAGGAATATTACGAAGCCGGCCATCAGGAATGGATCTCTTGTCATCATGGTCATGGATAAAATCGCTGTTATTCTTGCCGGGGGAAAGAGCCAACGTTTTGGGGGAGACAAGGTTTTTGTCCCTTTTCGTGGAAAACCGATTATCAACGTTCTCATAGAAATTTTGTCCTCGGCCCATTTCGAGGTTGTCCTTTCGGGGTCCAAAGAGGGACTGTCGTCGTTGTCCCTCCCGGTGATTGAAGACCAAGATCCTTTTTTGGGACCTTTGGTTGCCCTTCAGGGGATTCTTTCCCACCTTGACGACTCCAAAATACTTTTGACGGCGTGTGACATGCCTTTTCTGAAAAAAGAGATTATAACGCTCTTGTGGGATCGGGGACGGGATCAGGATGTCGCGATCTTGACGGATCGAGACAGGCCCTGCCCCCTCCCCGGTGTTTATTCAAGGAAAATACTGCCGACCCTGCGACAATTGATAAAATCCGGACGGCGAGATTTAAAGTCCCTCTTAGACTCTAAGGCCACGGTGTCCCTCCTTCCCGAAGGGGATTGGAGAACGCTAGACTCCGAGGGGCAGTCCCTTTGGAATATCAATACCGTTGAAGATCTTCACAGGATAGAAAATCGCCTTCAGCGTCTTTGAGGCCCCACGGGGGGATTGGGTCGTGGGGCGGGGGGACGTCCCCTTTTTAGAGGGGGTTTGGGTTTGTCAAAACCATAGTGGGTGACGGGCAGATTGCCATTTGAGTCCGTGACCTCGATCATGTAGCCCGTCTGATCTTCCCATCGTCTTAAGGCCCTTTCAATCAGGGGTTGGTTCATCGACCAGAGCATTTGATGTTCGCCCTCAAGGGTCTGGGAACTAAATAAGGTATAACCGATCGAAAAGGTCTGAAAACCCGTCTCATCGGGCCCCCCCCAAATGATATAGCTCGTGGGTTCTTGAATGCGTATATGAACGGGATTGTCGGGATCATGGGCGGTGCGTAAGAAACCGATGACGCCCAGATTGAGGCGAAACGTCCAGAGGGGTTCCTTGACCTTTTTCAAGATCAACATCAATTCATCTAGAAAGGTTTGTTGCTCCAGATTCTTTTTCTCAAAACGTTTGGAGGCGTTATAGGTGATGATTTCCAGATTGTCGGGGACCACGACCCCAAAAAAGGCCCTCAGGAAATTAAAGACCTGTTCAAAAAACCAGACATTATTTTCCTGGGAGGTCATGTGGGAGAAGTCCATGTGGGAATGAAATCCCCAGGAACCCACAATGGCCCCCTTGTCCGTGCATTCCGAAAAATAGTCGTCAAGACCCGTGAGCATATATTAAGGGACATATTAGACGATTTTGGGCCTCTTGTAAAACTTGTAAAATAAGTATAAAAGGAAGGGACTCATCAGGAGGTCCTCCATGCGCGCCTATAATCTCAAAAAGATTGCGGCCCTGGCCAACAAGGATGTGTGCCATCAAAATTTTGGACTTCAGAGATTGCGAGGCAATAAGAAAAGATGTGTCGGTCAGATCGTTTTAAAACCCTGGCATGTCAATTTGGCCCACACCATTCACGGAGGGATCTTGTACAGTGCGATCGATACCGTGATGGGGCTGGCGGCCGTGGCCCATCTTGCAGGTTCAGAGACGATTTTGGCCATGGATGTCAAAATTAATTATATCCGCCCCGCCTTTCTAAAAATGAAACGCCTTCAATGCTCGGCCCAATTGGTCAGCCGAACGGGCCGCTTTGCTGTTGTTGAAGGGGTTGTTTCTTCTCCAAAAAAGGAAATCTTGGCCAAGGCCATGGGGACCTATGCTATCTTACGTAGATCCCCTACGGAAAAGGCCTCGTGGCAGTGTTACTGAGTGTTTCACTTTTTTCTGGGCCAATTCAGACATGGATTGAATGACTTCTTGGTGAATTCGATGGATCTGCTGTCCTTTTGTCTCCCCTTTTTTTCTTTTAATGGGGATGGGGGCCCCAATGATGTGGGTCAGCCTCTTCGGGAGGGGAAAGAGGCCCAGACCGAAAAAGAAGGGGAGGCTAAATCGCGTGAGCTCCAGGAATTTAATCCGGGCCTTCAAAAGAAAATAGATATTATAGTAGACGGAGTTGATCCCCTGGCAATAGGTGGGGATGATTGGGGCCCTTGTCTTGACGGCAATACGCACAAAGCCCTGCCGCCGTTCCCAGGGGATTCGCCGGAGCCCTTTTTTGGCAATGAGGGCCTCATAAATCCCCCCTGGAGACAGCATCACAATATTTTTTTCCCTTAGTAATTTTAGGGCATTTTCCTCATTGGCATCGACAGCGCCCCCCTTCAAAAAAAGCTGATTGATAAAAGGGATATCAAATAAAAAACTGGCCCCTAGGCCACGGGAATAAATTTTGAGCTTTGAGACGAGATACATGTGAAAGAGATAGGCGTGATAGGGGATGATGCCGTGGTTCATGACGATGATGGCCGGCCCTCTTTTTGGGATATGTTCCAGGCCCCAAACCCGAAAGCGAAAATACCTTCTTAAGGGGCCCAGAAAGCGACGGACCCTGTCGACAAATTCGGGATCAAAGCGCTCAGTGGGATGGCGTTTTTTCTTTTTGGCTTGCCGTAATTTCATGGACCATGGATACTATCGAGATCATAGGAAGAGAGTCAAACCAAGATTAAGGAGGCTCACTATGGCAGGCTCCAAACACCCTCAAGAATCCCGAGTGGAAATGACCCAACTCGTCCTTCCTGCGCATACCAATGCCATCGGGACGATCTTTGGGGGTCAAATTATGGCCTGGATCGATACCGCCGCCGCCATATGCTCCTTTCGGCACTCTCGAAAGATGTGTGTGACGGCCTCGATGGATGCCTTAAACTTCATCTCCCCTGTTAAGCAGGGTGATATCGTGATCTTACAGGCCAATGTCAATTATACCGGTCGATCGTCCATGGAGATCGGCGTCAAGGTGACCTCGGAGAATTCCATCACGGGAGAAAAGAAGAAGACAGCCAGGGCCTATCTGACCTTTGTCGCCTTGGACGACAAAGGCAAACCTGTTGAAATTGCTCAGATTTTACCACAGAATGAACAAGAAAAGACCTGGTATCAAGAGGGGAAGGAGCGGCGGCTTAAACGGCCATAAAAAAAGGCCCTTACCCCGGACTTCTCCGGGATAAGGGCCCCATTTTTATTCTCATTTACTCCTGGCAGGTGGCTACTTCTTCGGATGTCGCAAGGGCGTTGCCGTTTTCATCCACGCACTCGGTGGAGAAATCAGGGCCGTCGCCAACATTTAAGTGACAGAGATAAAGGGTGCCATCGATATAGAAGGATCCATCCACGATCTCTTCTTCGTTCTCGATGCAGTAGATCCCATGACTGCCGGCCTGAAAGGTGATGCCGCAGACCTGGACATCTTGAGGCATTGCCCAAGTAATACAAGAGGTTGCCTCTTGGCTGGAGTCGCAGGTAAAGTCGGCCTCGACCACCTTGCTGCTCCCGTAGGTGGCGGCGGGGACATTGGGATCGAAGGTGATCCCCTCGGGGCCACCCTCGTCGGCACAGATATCATAGGCCGCTTGTCCCTCCCCCTCAACCTCGGCGGCGAGGATCAGGGCCTGATTGCTACTGGAATTCGAAAAGATCGAACCCACAGCCGCCCCGATCACGGCACTTTCGGGGGCCTCTGATGTGGTTGTATCACTGACATCCCCTGAGGAATTTGAGCCGCAACCGACATAGGTAAGGGCTGCCAACAGGGCGACACAGTAGGTGAGTATCTGCTTCTTCATAGAACCTCCTTTGGTCTATATGAGTGATTGTTTGTCATGAGGCCTGAGTATTGCAGTTGGCATGCCAAGGGGTTAAAAAATATTGGACAATGATATCAATATGTTATACGCACTCCCTAGGAGGACGCTAAAAAGTGTATAATTATTATGTACAAAATTTATACTCATCAAAAAAGATGTATAATTATTGCCTGTCTTGAGCACCCCTTAATAAGGGGGAGGGCAAAGGGTGGTTATTGGAAGGTGGGGGTTAGAGGAAAATCCTCGGGGAGGTCATAATCGGCCTCAGTGGCGGCGGGGAGAAAATTGGTCCCCGGTGTCACCAGACCGGCCTCGGTGCAGTAGGTGGTATCGACCTCTTCACCCGTGGAGATACGGGCACAGATATCGTTGAAATCAGACAAGAAAAGCTCGCTGGCCGTCTCGAAGGTCCCGGACCCAATCCAGAAGTCATCTCCCTCCTTAAATTGGCCAAAGTATTGAGAGGATTCTCCATCGGGGTAATGGGTTGCCTCCTTGATGGTCTTAATCCCCGTGGCATTAGGGCCTACTTGGGTGATAAGGAGGTGCCCGTCGAGGATGACGCTTCCTCCAAGGTCATCAGATTGCCCCCCCCTTTCTTCCTCCGTCCCTTGCGAACCCGATTCATCGAGGACTGAGACATCACCGCTCCCAAAGATCTCGGAGGATTTGTTTTCTGGATCTATGTGATCGTAGATCACCCCTACGAGGAGGTCCTCGCCGCCAATCGCCCCCCCTTGGGAATTGTCGCGAATGGCAAACTTAAAACGCCCCGCCCCAGGGTTATCCTTGGAGGGATAGGTGGTAAAGACGCCAGCCATGAGGCGGACAAAATCACTGGAAAAGGGGGAGGGGTCTGTTGAGGGTTGATTGGTATTCCAGAGGCGAAAACAGATGGGGGCGGACCCTGTGTGGCCGGAACAACCTTCATTTTGCCCATCCCCATCGTAGTCAAAATCCGCAAAATCAAATCTGAAATAACTGACTATCTCCACGGCATCATTCGAGTCAAGCCGACTTTCAGTGGTTTCATAAGTTGTGACGGTTGTCCCTATGGGGATGGAGAGGGCATCCAATTCAGCAAGAATATTGTCAATGACCTGGATCTCGGCATCGGTTACATTGGCCCCATTGGAGATCTCGTTGGAAAACTCACCGCCGGATTCCACTAAGGACAGGATCGAGAGGGCTGAGGGGGTAGAAGGGTCTAATTGAAGGGTCGAGACGTCGATGCCAATGGAGGAAGGGAAGACGAGGGCCGAGGGGATCTCCGCTGGGGGGGCCGGGGGCGTAACCCCATTATCGCAGGCCTGGAGGCAAAATAGCCCCAAAATGAATAAAAAACCCCTAAAATAACGCTTATGACCCTTTATTTTCGATACCATAGGCTCCTTTAAGGCGCACTCTCCCAAAATACTACGATATCAAGAACCATGCCAATCTAAAAGTATTGGTAAGTTGCGAATATAATTAAATTTTGAAAATGGCTTTGGCCCACGGCCGTTTTGATGTATATTATTTTTACATAATAATCCGAACATCTGAATAATAATTGATCATACTAAGGAGTTCAAACTTGTATGGGGGATGCCTTTGTCACCAATGTGGGCTCCTTTGAGCTCATTCGAGAGCTGGGCTCTGGCGAATGGGGGGATGTGTGGCTGGCCCGAGATCTGAGACAGGGTCAAGAGGTCGCCTTAAAAATCCTCAAGTTGTCAGAGTCGACGAACCTCGATCAATTTAAGAGTGAATTTCGCCTCTTGGCCGAACTCCGCCATCCCAATCTTGCCCGTGTCTATGATCTTGGTCGTGAGTCTACAAAGGGGAGGCCTTTTTTTACCTCTGAATACTGTCGGGGACAGGACCTCTTTAAGGCGACGGAGTCCAAACCGATGCCCTATATTGAAGAGATCTTTGTCCAGATCCTCATGGCCCTGGACTACATCCATCATGAGGGCGTGATCCATTTTGACATCAAGCCCACCAATATCCTGGTGGGGGAGGACCATGGAAGCCCCAGGGTCAAGCTGGTCGATTTTGGTCTGGCGGCCAAATGGACAAGTCTTCCCCAGAGACAGTGGGGGACGTTGGCCACCATGGCCCCGGAGATCTTGACTCAGGGTCATTTTATTGATCACCGCGCCGATCTTTATTCGCTGGGTATGGTCATGCTCTACACCCTGACGCGTCGATGGCCCTTTGATGTGACGAAACCTCAAAAGGTCCTCCATTGGCATTTGAAGGAATCGCTCTTGGACACATTTTGGGAAGGGGGGGAGGAAGCCCCTCTTTATTTTAGAGAAGTGGTCGGTAAATTACTCAATAAAAATCCAGCCGAGCGTTTTTCACAGGCCAAGACGGTTTTAAATTTTCTTAATTTGGCGACGGATAGAAAATACGCCAGTTATGAAAATCAACTCCATCTAAAAATTCCGGCGGATGGGCCTTTGGTCGAGCGCGAAGAAATTTTGGCCCAGATCAAAAAATATTCTGACCAGATATTGAGTGCCTCGGAAGAAAAACCGATTTCTCAGATATTGACTATTTTCGGGGAAAAAGGAATCGGCAAGACGCGGCTTCTGGAGGAGATGAGCTATTATCTACAACTTCAGGACATTTCACTTTATAAGATTCAATGTCACTGGAGATCGAGGATATGGGAGGAACTGAAACAGATTGGGAAAAAAGAGGGTGAGCTGGATCTGTCCCATCTTCATTTTGAATCGACTCTTGGAGAAGAAGAGTCCTCAGACGTTGCACAATGGCCCCTGCGACAATTGGTCCATGATCTTATTGTGACGGCAAGACACAAACCTTTCTGCCTGATGATTGATGATTTTCACAAGGCCGATGAGGAAACCATTCAGCTTCTTCAAAGATTGCAGGAAAGAATTGATTTTGAAAGGAAGGAGGGAAAACAGATTCCCCTCCTGGTTTTGTTGACGTCTGAAAAAGAGGTGCTTCATTCTCTCAAGCCCCCTAGACTTTCTCGAAAGGGAATTCTTCAATATGTCAGACTGGTATTGGGAGAGGTGACCTTGATGGACGGAATCACGGATCTTCTCTATACCTATTCGGGGGGACTGCCCTTATTGGTGATGGAGGGTTTAAGATATTTAGTCCCTTATTTGCAAACCAATTCTCTGCCGGATCAATTGCCTGCCCCCCAGAAAGGGCTCCTTTATAAAAATACGCTCGAAAAATTGGGTGAAGAGGAAAGATCCATTCTAGCCCTGTTGAGCCTTTTGTCCCGTTCCATTAAGGAGACGGATTTGGCGATCCTTGCCGGTTGTGACGCGTCGACGCTCCATGACTCCACCCAGAGATTGGTTCGGTTGGGGCTTGTCAACAAGAGCCTTTCGCCTCCTGCCTACCAGGTTTCCAGCGGGGCCTTGATGCTGGATGTCTTGGCTTCCATGAAGGAGACGGAAAAAAGGACGCTCCATGGCAAGATCGCTGAAGGTTTGGAAAAGATAGCCTACGTGTCATTTGAGGAAAAGGCGCATCATTGGGAGGGGGCAGGAAGGTCAAAAGAGGCGCTTCAATATTATCAACAGGCAGGGGCTCATCTTAAATCAAAAGGACAGATTTCATCAGCAGCCCACTGTCTCATTCAGGCCCTTCCCTTGTGTCAAAAGGGAAGTCAGGACTGGGAAAATCTGATTTTGGAGATTACGCGTTTGTTGATTTACTCGAGTCGTTATGAGGAGGCGGAGGATTATTTGAATTTGCTTGCCAATCATCCTCCTTCTGTCAATCAGCAGGAAGTCGCCGGTTGGCTTGATTTCAAAAGACGTCGTTTTACCGAGGCCCAACACCATTATGAAAGGGCATTAAAATTGCTTCATGGGGAACACAAGGTGAAGCAGATTTTATTGAAAAATGCACTGGCCAATATCGCCCTCCAGATGGGGGATTTGTCACAGTCAGTTCAGATTTTTGAAGAATCCCTTCATTTGGAGAAAAAAATACCGGAAACGGCATTGCTGCAAATAACGAATAATCAGCTGGGATTGGTCCTGGCCATGACGGGTGAGATGGACAAGGCCATTGGCTTTTTTCAAGAAAGACTAAAACTTTTTGAGGAGAAGAAACTCTATGCCCAAGCGGTTCCGATTTATAATGCCATGGGGTTCGTCTATCTTAAGGCCAGTCGTTATCAACAGGCCATCCAATTCCTGCAGAAGGCCTTAGCCTTGTCTGAAAAGATGGGCGTGTTTCATGTCATCTTTTCTGTCATGGGCAATCTCATTACGGCCTTTGTGAAAGAAGGTCGTTTTGCCGATTGTTTTCCAGTGCTGGAAAAAATGCTGCGTTATCAGGAGCGATTGGGGACTCCTAGGGACATTTCATACAATCTTCTTCGCCAAGGAGGCATTTATTTGACCCTCGGCGTTGAAGAGGCCGCGCGAAAAAACTTTGAACGAGGGCTTTGTCTGGCGAGGGATCTCAAGGATGAACATCTCACGGGGTGGTTTCTGCTCATGCAAGGTTATTTGGAGATGGAAATGGGGGATTATGGCGCTTCGCGAAAATATTTTGAGGAATGCATGAAAATTGTCAATGACAGGGAAGTGCCGGAAATCATGGCATGGATCCGCTATGCTGAGGCCCATATCCAATGTGAAGACAACAAATTTGACGAGGCCTCTAAAAGTTTGTCACTTATTCCACAGGGTCTGTCAGACGAGGAATTTTCGATCCGCCTTGAATTGCTGAAACTCAAAATCAATGTCCATCTTCATGAACCCAGTGAGGAGTATGAAAAGCAATTTGAAGAAATGGAACGCCTGTGTCTGAGAAAGAATTTTAAAGAACTTTTGTGGCAGGTTTATGACGCATGGGGCGAATATGAAAAAATATGTGTTCGTCCTGAAAAATCGAAACTGTTCTTTAATAAAGGCATTGATGTCATTGAATCGGTTGCACTTTCTCTTCCGGAGGAGTATCGGGACCGCTACAAACGGCAAAAATTCAGGCAAAAATTATACAAACAAATTCACATTACCGAAAAACCAAAGATAGTCTTTACTTATGGAACAATTCAAAGAAATGTCAGCTCAAAAAAGGAAGGATCTATGATGGAAGAAAAAACATATTCCATTTTACTGGATGTCAATAAAAAAATGGTGACGGAGCACGATCCGAAAAAACTCTTGGAATTTATCATGGATGTGGCCATAGAACTGTCTGGGGCCGAAGAGGGCCTCCTCTTGCTGCTCAATGAGCAAAATCAATTTGAGGCCCGTATTGCCAGAAATATCAACAAAGAGGATTTGGAGGCGGTTCGTTTTTCCAATACCATTGCCCAAGAGGTGATTCAGACGGGGCAGCCCATTTTCTCACTCAACATCGCTGAAGACAGAAAACTGAGCGCCTTTAAAAGCGTTACCCTTAAGGGGCTCAAGACAGTGGCCTGTGTTCCCTTGCGATTTCAAAATAGGAGTTTAGGAGTTATTTATTTGGATACACAACAGAGTTCCAGCCTGGTGCATGATATTTTGCCGTTATTGGAGGCCTTTGCCGATCAGGCCGCTTTATCACTCCAAAATGCCATAGCCTTCCAAAGGACAAAGGAAGATAACATTCAATTGGAAGACGACCTGACGCGAACGAGGGAAATTTTGGAAAAGAAGGAACTGCAACTCCACGAACTGGAGGCCTTGGCGTCGTCGAAAACGCGGGCGACCACTTATCCCTATGAGCAGATTATCGGCCGTTCCAGAAAGATGGAAGAGGTCTTGAAGACAATGGACAAGATCACCAATGCCCATGTGCCTGTTTTTATTTATGGGGAGACGGGGACGGGAAAGGAACTCATTGCCAGGGCCCTCCATCAAAACAGCCTGAGGAAAAAACATGAATTTGTGGCCATTAATTGTTCCGCCTTTACGGAGACGGTACTCGAGAGCGAATTGTTTGGTTATCAAAAAGGGGCCTTTACGGGGGCCGATCGCGATCGAGGCGGTCTTTTTGAAAAGGCCCATCAGGGGACGCTGTTTTTGGATGAGGTGGCGGATATGAGCGTGACGATGCAGGCCAAGGTTTTGAGGGCCGTTCAGGAACAGGAAATATTGAGGATAGGGGGAAGGACGCCTATCAAGATCAATGTTCGGATCGTTTCGGCCTCGAATAAGGATATTAAGGAAGAGGTCAAGCAGTCTCGATTTCGGGAGGATTTGTATTTTCGCATCACAGGGATGACTCTAAGACTGCCGCCTCTGAGGGAACGCAAGGAAGACATTCCCCTCTTGGTGAGACATTTTCTTGAAAAGATAAAAAACGAAAACAATCTGTCAAAAAATGTCCGCATCACCCGTGAGGCCATGAGCCGGGTTATGGACTATCACTGGCCTGGAAATATCCGCGAATTGGAACAGTGTTTGACCAACGCCTGTTTTCTTGCTGAGGGAGGGGCCATCGCGCCGGAACACCTCTTCCTTCAAGAAGAGCTCTATCCGAGACAAAATGTCGATGAAGTGATTCGCGGCGATCATATTTTCTGGAATCCGGAAAAGACCATGGACGATTATGAGCGGGATATTATTGTCAAGACACTGGAACATTGTAGGGGCAATAAGAGCGAGGCGGCCAGGCGGTTGGGAGTCTCACGACTCACCCTTCATAACAAGGTAAAGAGTTACGGGTCAGGCCATTAATCACTATACAATACCCCTGGCCAGTATTAAGCAGACTTGGACTTCACGTGGTTTTCTGTGTATAGTGGCTTTTGGCCTGCTTAATATGAAGCTCGATAATGAAGCTGGTGAAAAATAATTTTTTTCACTAGTCCCTTTCGAGTTAGTTTTTATTCCAGCGGGGGGATCGTTTTTCTAAAAAAGCCGTCAGCCCCTCTTGGGCCTCGGGGGTGACCTGTAGATCGGCCAGGGTTTGGGCGGCATATATATGTTTTTCTGCGAAATTCTTTTCCCTTAATTCGTGGATAAACTTTTTGGCGATTCGCAGGGCCTGGGGTGAGCTACTGATAAGGTCTTTGATTAATTTTTCGGTGGCCTGTTCCAGGGCCTCCCCCCCTTTTTCGATTCGGTGAATGAGACCTATCCTTAGTGCCTTTTGGCTGTCAAAGCGTTCGGCGCTCAAGACCAGGGCCCGTGTCTGTGACTCTCCGATCTTGACCATCACAAAAGGGGCAATACAGGCGGGGATGAGGCCTATGCGGACCTCGCTAAAACTAAAGAGGGTTTCTTCGAGGGCCAGGACATAATCACAGACGCTCAAGAGACCCAGTCCTCCGCCAAAGACGGCACCATGGGCCACCGCCATGACGGGCTTGGGCAACTCATTTATTTTTTCCAAGAGGATGGAAAACTGACGGGCCCACTCAAAATTTTGTTGATGGGTGTTTTTGAGGCTTTTCTGCATCATTGTGATGTCACCCCCGGCACAGAAGACCTTACCATTTCCTTTGAGGAGGACAGCACGAATGGAGTCCTCTAGAGCAACAGTGGTGAAGGCATGGTGAAGTTCCGTGACCAACGGGGTATTGAGGGCGTTATTGACGTCAGGGCGATTGAGCGCGATGGTTAGGACACCATCCTTTTTTTCAACAGAAATGGTTTGATAGTTCATACAACAATAACTTTCACTCGTTTGCCCTGCAAAAATAATTTCTGCATGCGGAAATTATTTTTGCAGGGCCCTATAATTCCCAATAAAGATCAAGACATGTATTCGAGGCCTCGTTTCCTGTTCGAAATCCGGCCTTGACCTTGTCGCCGATCTTGATGGGACGATTGCGATTGACGAGATAACCCTTGACGATTGTGCACACCCCCTTCATCAGGACATCGATCTGATAATAAGGCGCCTGGATCTCAAGTCCAGAGCCTCCGCGTTCCACAAAGGTATAGGTAAAAATTTCTCCCACGGGATTCTTGATCTCTTCCCAGATCATGGGTTTATGACAATCGGGACAATCGGCACGCGGAGGAAGCCAGAGTTCCCCCTTTCCCTTGCTAATGGGACAGTTATCATTGACGCATTTTGTGGCGAGGAGTTTTCCCTGGGTCAGGCCTTTAAAGTAGGGGGTGAGCATCCCGTAGGTATGATGATGTGTCCCTACTTCACCAAATCGAGGGAGATCAATAACCCAGGCCCCCCCCTTTTCTTTATATTTTGTCTTATCGCCAATAAATTGAACACGATCAGTAGTTGCACCACTCATGATTTTCCTCCTTACCAAGCCTTTTCGAGGACACCGACAGTCACATGACTGCCCACGCCCGCATGAGAAATATAACAGCCTTTTTTAGGTTTTCCCTGAATCTGAAGGCTCTCCCAGTCCTTTGGTTTTTTCTTGCCAAAACGTTCCCACATCTTGGGATCACCATGGAATTTGTCGTATTTGCCCTGAAGTTGCCACATCACCTCACTCGCTGAGAAGATCCCCGTGGCCCCGACGGCATGCATGGTGCCCAGAAGACCGCCTGAGAGATTTGCAGGGCACTTTCCCTGCCTTCCCGTCTTGGGGTTTTTCAGATAACAGTCGCCGGATCTCACATATTCTTGTTCCTCGCCATAGAGAGTCAGTCCGACATCCCCATAAGTCTGAAGATCTGAAATCGTAAAGGCATCATGGGTTTCAATGAGATCAAGATCTTCGATGGGATTGTTGATACCTGCCATGCGATAACAGAGATAAGCTGCAAATCTCGTGGCTCCAAAGCTCTCAAATCCGGGCCAACGACCTTTTTGCTTCTCCATATCTTTGTAGAGTTTTTCATAATCACTCGACTTTTCATGAGGGAGCAGGGGGATCTCCATAGGACGGCGATCTCCCGTTCGGAGCGTGTGGGAACCCCCGGCAGTGTAAAGGAGGACGGGCTTGTCGGTCAGCTTGTAAGCCAGCTCTTCGGTACACAAGAGCATGGAGGCGGACCCCACGGACATCGCACAACACTCGAGAAAACGCAGGGGATCACAGACGATGTCTCCTGCCAGAACTTCTGCGACCGTGTGTTTTCCCGGCTGTTGAGAAAAGGGAGAATGGTAGGCGTAACCGCGATTTTTAACGGCAATCTCGGCACGAACTTTTTCATCGACACCATACATCTCCTGAAAGCGCCGGGCCATAGAGGCATAGTAACTGGCGTAAATTCGAGCGAGGCGCGTCTCAAAATCCTTGCAGGCGGCAGTGGCGATATAATAATTTCCTGTCCACGTCACCACTTCGTCCATGCGTTCCCATCCCAGGACGAGTGTACAATCTGAGAGACCGCTGGCAATGGTTGTGGCCCCGGCCAAGAGGGCAGTTCCCCCAGTGGCCCCACCCGTTTTGACTCCCATATTATAAAGAAGATCCAGTCCCAAATAATCATGGACCTTGGCCTCACAGAGGAGTTGATCTTGAAAATGATCGGCAAATTCTCCATAAACGGCAAAGTTGATGAGATTTTTGATCTCCAAGGGATCCATCTTGAGGTCGTTTTCCTCAAGCATCATACGGAAGGCCATCATTGTAAGCTCTTCGAGCTTTTTTTCCGGATAAGACTTTCGAAAATCCGTCATCCCACAAGCGACGGCATAAACCGGCCGGGACCATTTGGGGATTCTGAGATTTCCTTTTCCAAACTTGATCATGACCAACTCCTTTGATTGGGACTATTAACGAGAAATTGCACAAAAAGCTATCACCAGAAGAGAGGATCCGTCAAGGATCTCATTTGAAGGCCATATTCTTTTTAGTGGCTAATTTGTCAGTCTTGAAGCGAGACCGGAGATTTGCATGAATCGAGAGGTCAGGCGCTCAATCATCTCACTCTGGACCCTGGTTGTCACCTCTTGTTCATCCACCTTTTCCGGCTTGATGGCCAAATCTCGCAGCATGATCCAAAAATCACGCCGTTCTTCACAGGATTGAATAATAGGCTGTGAGACAAGGACGCGGTTTAGTTTATTGGTGTTTTCATCGATGACCCAGACAAAGGGGAATCTTCCCTTGCGTTTCTCTTCACTCATGTCAAGGAACTCGGCCACGGGGACCATTGTGTCATTCCACGTTTCACGGGGGGCTATTTTAAAGTGTTTACGAAAGCGCCCTTCGGTCACGGCAAAATCGGCAAAGGTGATGGGAAGCTCCATGGAGGCCTCTTTTCCCTCATCATCAATGTATTTTAACGTCGTTTTTGACCAGACCTGATCAATGTCCGGATTACCTTCCAGGTCGCAACATTCACTCAAGGTCTTGCCCTTGTCAGGATTGTAGCTTAAGTGGGGATAGGCCCGCGATTCCAGGGCCAGCCGGGCCTGAATGGCGGAAACAGTATCCCCCACACCATGTTCCGGAGGACATGTTGTATAAATATTGAAGAGGGCGGGACGCTTGGCATTCAGTCCCTGAATAAACCCCTCAACCAGGTGAGAAATCCGTGCCATGCTACTTTGTAGGATGTAGGGAACTCGATGGGCCATTCCAATGAGCGAGATTTCCTTGCGCACTTCCTCTTTTCCTTTGTGGGCCTTTCCGTAATCGGCCATGTCAGAGATCTGACCGACAAAACCCGAGGTGCAGGCCTGTCCTCCCGTGTTGGAATAAACTTGTGTATCCACGATCATGACCTTGATGGGCCTTCCCGTCATAATCATGCGGGAGAGGTTTTGAAAACCGATATCATACATGGAGCCATCGCCGCCCATGGCCACTACCGGAGGAGAGAGAAGAAATTCTTCGTCGGTAAAATCATTCCAATTGTAGTAGGTAAAAAACTCGTCATGGACTTTGGGATCGTAGGCATTGTCCAGCTCGAGTTCGGCAATGCGAATCGCCTTAAATCCATCGGCCATCTTACGCATGTGTCCCTCAAAGACCCCCATGGCCATCGAGGCGGCATCCTGAAAGAGATGATTGGCCCAAGGAAAGGGATAGGGATTTAAGGGATAAGTGGAGGCCCATACGGTGGTGCATCCCGTGTTATTAATCATGCCCAAAGAAGCCCTGCCGCGGCCACTGATGCCTTGGGTGTATTGCCACTTAAGATTCTTCAGCGTGTCGAGCGTTTTCTGAACCCGCGCGATCCTTATTGGATCAGGTCCGCGGCCATTTCCTTGAAGTTTTTCCTTGATGAGGAATTCTAAACGGTCGCTAAGAGAGGTGATCTTTTCCAGGTGTTTGGGGATTCGAGATTGCATCAAGGCAGTAATGGTGGCGGTGAATAGGTGGATGACGGTCTTTTCGGCACATCCTATACAGGCCCCGTCGCCGCCGGACATGGAAAGGTAAACATCCTTGTCCAAAAGGATGGTTTCCAGAGACCCGATGGCTTCATCCAGATTTTCGACCTTAATGTGTTTTTGTTGTGTATTGGGGAGATCCAGCCAGTAATTCCAGTTGCGGCGAAGAAAGTCGGCGGATTCTGTGGTTTCCGGTGTGGTCAATAAGGCGTGATCATTGCATTCTACGACACATTCCATACAGCCTTTACAGGCCTGTGGATTGACGGTAATCGAAAGGAGACCTCCATGGCCGGGCGCCTCCTTTTCCTTGACTCTGAAAAAGGGTTTGGTGATTGTAAATTCAAAACCACTCATCTCATTTTTAAAAAGATTAAATCCCTTTTCAAGCTCCTTCATTTCACTGTCGTCAAAATGACTTTCCGTGATTGTTTCAGCGATAGCCTGATCCATAAGATTTCGGACAGAAGCTTCATCATTGGCTTCGCAAATTTTGGCATGGAGTTTTTTGACTAGTGTATCGGCCGTCTTTTTTAAGAGTCTTGTCGGCTGATCGGCCTTTTCCAGACGCCTGATGGTGGTCTCCACAATCTCCGAGACATCGTTGACGAGTCCTGGGATGGCGGAGTCTGGACAAACGGTCCAGCAATTGCCGCAACCCGTGCATTTTTCGGCCACCCATTTTGGGTATTCGTAACGAATGGACGTCATGTCGCGAAATGTCGCCGTTGACGCGGGAATAAGGCTTAAGGCAATAAAGGGATCGGCCAGACTGTCGTTGGAGTAACCTCCAGAGTAAAAATTGCCTGTTTGTTCCCAAAATCGACGGATATCTGTAGTCGGGGTTTTAGAGACGGGGAGTCTCTCGGTCATGATGGGTAACAAGGGTTT
The DNA here is from genome assembly GCA_001798715.1 of Deltaproteobacteria bacterium RIFCSPLOWO2_02_FULL_50_16. Taxonomy (GTDB): domain Bacteria; phylum UBA10199; class UBA10199; order 2-02-FULL-50-16; family 2-02-FULL-50-16; genus 2-02-FULL-50-16. The sequence goes on from MGSF01000002.1 coordinate 22,581, forward strand.
TTCGTACCGGTTTTCCCTGCTGGTTTCTTTAGTTTTTGACTTTTTGAGGGTCTTGTATTTGACTTCTTGAATTTCTTTAAACCCCCGTTTAACCACGCGCAGGTTGTCTTCAACCACACGCCTTCCCTTTTTGCCAAACTTGTCGTTCAGTTGGTTTTCAATGGCCTTAAACAAGTTTTCTTCACTGAGTTGGGTGGCTTTCATGATGGGAGAGGCTGCAAAAAAGCAGCCCTGGAAGGCGATCCCCTGCATCCTAAACTGGAGCTCTGGATTTTGCGCCTCTTCTTTGGCGATTTTCAGGGCATCGATGAAGTAAAAATGGATTTCATTGTCTTCGATGATTGTTTGAAAATAGGGAGGAATGGAATCCCAAACCTTTTCAGGGGAGACCAGTTCACTCTGGAGGACAAAGATCCCACCCTTTTTGAGACCTGATAAGGGGTTGGAATGACCAAAGACCTTGGGATCGGGGGACATGACCACATCGACGTAATGATATTCGGAATTGAGACGGATGGGCTCTTTGGCGGCGGATAAATAAAAGGTTGTGGGTTGACCTTTCTTCTCAGAACCGTACTTGGGATTGGCCTTGATGTAATATCCGAAAAGATCAAAAAGGGTCAGGGCCATATTTTTACCGGTCGTAATGGCTCCCCATCCACCGATCGAATGAAGACGTACAGTAATGCTGTCCTTGGGCATGAGATTGGGATTTTCGCTCCCTCGTAAGGCCAGGTTTTTGATATCAGGATAAAGTTTTTGAATATTTTTTTGATAGGATTCCTGCTCCGGTGTAATGGCTTGATGCCGGACAAAGTCAATTGAAAGATAAAACATCTTTCTTTTTTCGCCGGTCTCCAACATGTTTTCGACAGCGGCAATTAATCCTTCGGGCTGGAGATCACGACTCCCCATTCCAAAGGAAGAGGAATACAGGGGAGGGGCGTCTTTAAGGGTTTTGTAAACGGCATAATCGGGGTAGGGGAGTTGGGGTACATGGGCGGCGCCATTTTCAAGACACTTGCTGATAGCAGCACGCGTCTCTCGCATCAAGGGCAGGTCTTCAGCTAAAGGCTGGTCCAACCGCTCGAGGATGGTGACCCCTTTGCGTCCTTTAAGGATTTTTCCTATGAGATCTCCGGGGAAGGGACGATACACGGTCATATCCACGACACCGATTTTTAAGTGACGTGTTTTACGAAGATAGTCGGCCACCACCTCGGCACTGGAAATAACGCTTCCCTGACCCATTAAAATGTAGTCGGCATCATCAGTTTTGTAAGTATTGATGCGATGGTAACGCCGTCCCGTGAGCTCATAAAACTCGTCCATGACCTGTTCAACGATCTTTTCAATATGGTCAAAGAAGAAGGGGCGTTGGGTGGCCACACTTTGCATGTAGGAATCTTGATTTTGGACGGGGCCCGACATCACGGGATTATCCACGGTCCACAATTCCGGGATACGACGCCTCGTATTTCCGTAGATGAGGCGTTGTGCCGGAGTAGGGGTGTCGATGATATCATCGGGATGACCCAAAAATTCTTCAATCAGCTCTCGTTCGGGAATAAGAACGGACTCCATGAGGTGGGTGGTGAGAAAGCCGTCCTGACCGATGGCACCAGGGGTCAGGGAAAGTTCGGCGATCTTGTGAGCGATAAGATTGAGGTCCGCAGCACCCTGGACATCCTTGGCAAAGAGCTGGAAAAAACCGGTATCATCGATTGCGTGATAATCATCATGGCCGGCATGGACGTTGAGACTGGTTTTGGTCATGGCGCGGCATCCAATATTAAGGATATAGGTGAGGCGTTTTCCGACGGCGGCATAGAGGGACTCGTGCATATAGGCGATTCCCTGACCCGAAGAAAAGTTGGTGGCCCGGAGCCCCGTCATGGCCATCCCTGCCGTAACGGCGGCGGCGGCGTGTTCGCCTTCTGGTTCGATAAAAATAAGGGGTTTATTGGAGGTGTTGAGATAACCTTGTGCCGTTTCACTGGCCCAGAGTTCCCCCATGGGGGTTGAGGGGGTGATGGGATAGGCCCCGGCGGCATCGCTCGCATTTCTTTCACACAGGATGACGGCGGTGTTGCCGTCGGTTACATCCTTAATACCAGGGTATTTCACCTTCTTGTTTTTCTGATTCATAAGTCATTCCTTATAGTTATACTCTCCCTCTTCTCTACGATTTATCCCTCATTGAGATCAAGTAAATATTTCACCTCACCATAAAGAGGCTAGCATAAGAAAATAAAAATAGAAGTAAATTAATCATATATTTATTACAAATGATTATTTTCAATAAATATCAATAGGTTAAAAGGATGGTGGCCACTTCCCCTTATTAAAGGCCTCATGGGGATCGAGGAGGTGTTTGAATGGGTATCTCGTCTCTCATGATTTTTCCGACAATTCAATCAAAACACCCCCCATGGATTTGGGGTGAATAAAGGCGATCTTTCTGCCGTGGGCCCCTAGTTGAGGAGTGGCATCGATGAGTTTGACACCCTCTCGCTTGAGCTTTTCCAGGTAATTTTCAATGTCGTTAACCTCTAAACAGATGTGATGGATACCGGCCCCTTTTTTTTCAATGAACTTCGCTATGGGACTGTCGGGGGTCGTGGGGCTAATGAGCTCCAAAAGGGTTGAACCTATTGAAAAAAAAGCCGTTTTGACGTTTTGATCTGCAACGATCTCGACATGTTCGGGATCCTTGCCCAAGAGTCTTTGATAGAGGGCGATGGCTGTTTCCAGATCTTGGACGGCAATCCCAATATGGTGGATGTATTTAAAGGGCATGATTTCCTTGAATTTAAGAAGTGTATATGTAGTCTTTAAGTTGCTTGTTTTCGAAATCAACCTCTTCCATTTTTCGACGCAATATATCCCGCATGGTGATCATCCCGATGACCTGATTCTTGTCTAAAATGGGCATCCGGCGGCATTTTGTCTCATTCATCTTTTGGTAACAGGCCTCGATGGTTTCCTGGATGTCAATAGTGCAGACATTGGGGGTCATGACTTTGGCGATTTTTGTTTTTTTAGGATCGAGATCTTTGGCGATCACGGCATTGAGCAAGTCTCGTTCAGTGAAGATGCCGACAAGTTTATTATTATCCAGGACCAGGACACTTCCGACCTTGGCTTTTAACATGATGTAAGCCGCCTCTGTGACGGTCTTTTCGGGAGAAACAGAGATGACCTCTTTTTTGGGAAAGGAATTTGAAAGAAAAGCCATAGTTACCTCCATTTTTTGGCAAATAATATACCCCTGGGGTTTTCAATGTATAGTGGGAAATGGCCGCCTTAGTATAGCAGTTTATGGTAAATGAGTCGACCCCATCAGATAACGATCGACAGATTTTGCCGTTTCCCGCCCATCGGCAATACACCAAACTACGAGGGAGGCCCCCCGGGAGACATCCCCCGCACTAAAAACACCGGGCATGGAAGTCATGCGGTTCTCGTTGATGTTGACATTTCCTCGTGGATCATAGCCCACTTTGAGATCCTCTAAAAGACCTTGGTGAACGGGAGAGACAAAGCCCATGGCAATCAGCACAAGATCGGCCTCGATTTCAAACTCAGATCCGCTCAAGGATTTCATTGTAGGGGGTTTTCCGGGTTCTTGAGATTTTTCCCATTTTACCTCAACACCGTGAAGCTTTTTCACGGCGCCGTTCTCCCCGGTCAGTCGAGTTGTGCTGATACACCAGCGCCGCTCACACCCTTCCTTGTGGGAGGTGGAGGTTCGGAGTTCACCCGACCAAAGGGGCCAGGGGGTTGATGGGGGGCGCTCGTCAGGGGGTTTTGGAAGGATTTCGAACTGATAAATCTTTTTGGCCCCTTGGCGATGGGCTGTCCCCACGCAATCAGAGCCGGTGTCCCCTCCGCCGATGACAACAACTGTTTTGTTCTTGGCCAGGATCTCCTCATCAAATACAACGTTTTTTTCTGCGAAACGCCGGTTCTGTTGGGTGAGGTATTCCATGGCAAAGTGGACACCTTTTAGTGTGCGGCCAGGGATGTCGAGATCTCGCGGATGCCCCGCTCCAATAGCCAAAATTGTGGCATCAAAATCCTTGAGGAGATAATTTCCGATGATATCAACCCCGACATGAATATTGGGTTTGAAGATCACACCCTCTTCGCGCATTTGTTCAATGCGGAAATCAAGGAGACGCTTCTCTAATTTAAAATCAGGAATCCCATAACGGAGCAGTCCTCCAAAACGATCCGATTTTTCGTAGATGACTACATGATGTCCCGCCCGTCTCAATTGTTGGGCGGCAGCGAGGCCGGCCGGTCCAGAGCCGATGACAGCCACGCGTTTTCCTGTTCGATGTGTGGGAGGTTGTGGTTTGACCCATCCTTCTTTTAAGGCGTGATCGATGATTTCTTTTTCGATTTGTTTGATGGCGATGGGTTGATCAATGAGCCCGAGGACACAGGCATTTTCGCAGGGAGCGGGGCAGACGCGGCCGGTAAATTCCGGAAAGTTGTTTGTTGAGTGGAGATTTTGAATCGCCTCTGCCCAGCGACTGTGGTAGACAAACTCATTCCACTCGGGAATGATATTGCCTAAAGGGCATCCTGACTGACAGAAAGGAACCCCGCAATCCATACACCGGGCCCCTTGTTCCATCAATTTCTCTTCGGGCAATGGTTTGGTAAATTCCTGATAGTGTTGAACACGTTGACCTACCGGCTCTTCTTCGGGAATCGCTCTCTTATATTCTAAAAAGCCCGTTAATTTTCCCATAATAATATCTCAGGTTGATTAGGTAAGGTTGTCGAGCTGTTTTTTAACGTCTCCCTTGACGTTGCTGGCCCATTGCATCTGTTCCAGGGCCCTTTTGTAGTCCCGAGGCATAACCTTGACAAACCGGGGCAGAAAATCATTCCAACGATCCAGAAATTTTTCAGCCAAATGAGAATCCGTGAAACGATAATGATTGCGAATCATGGTAAATAGGGTCTCAATATCATCTTTTGATTCGATGATTTCGAGCTCGATCAGTTCGGTATTACAATGCCAATTCAGGTCATCTTCAGGATCATAGACATAAGCAATTCCGCCACTCATTCCTGCAGCAAAGTTTCTCCCCGTTTCGCCCAGGACCACCACGATGCCTCCCGTCATATATTCGCAGCCATGATCGCCCACACCTTCAATGACGGCCTTGGCCCCAGAGTTACGCACGGCAAAGCGCTCGCCCGCAATCCCACGAATATAAACTTCGCCATCGGTGGCCCCATAGAGGGCGACGTTTCCAATGATGATATTTTTTTCGGCCTTAAATGAAGAGGCCTTGGGGGGATAAACGACGATGCGTCCCCCCGAAAGACCCTTTCCAATATAATCATTGGCATCACCTTCAAGGGTAAAGTCAATTCCCTGAGTGAGAAAGGCGCCAAAACTGGGACCGGCAGAACCCTTGAATTTGATCTGGATGGTATGATCCGGGAGTCCCTCGGATCCGTATTTTTGTGTAATTTTGCCACTCAACATGGCCCCAACTGTCAAATTTGTATTTTCAATTATCTTTTCAAAGGCCACAGGGGTTTTATTGTGAATAGAATTTTGACATCTCTCAACAAGATCCTCGTCCATGATATTATTCATTTCATGATCTTGCTTCTGGGTACAATAAAGAGTGTCACTTTCTCTGGGTTGGACTTGGTGCAAAAGAGTGGAGAGATTAATTTTTTTAATCTTCCAATGATCAATGTTTTTTCTTACTTGCAGAAGATTTGTGTGGCCAATCAGATCATTAAACTTTTGCACCCCCAGTTGAGCCATGATTTCACGGGCCTCTTCTGCGACAAAGAAGAAATAGCGGATGATGTATTCAGGGGTCCCTTTAAAATTTTTTCTTAAAACCGGATCTTGAGTCGCAATCCCAACAGGGCAGGTATTGAGGTGGCATTTTCGCATCATGATGCATCCGCTGGCAATCAGGGGTGCCGTGGCAAAACCAAATTCTTCAGCACCCAGGAGGGCGCCGACAATCACATCGCGTCCTGTTTTTATCTGCCCATCGGCCTGAAGAACCGTACGACCCCGAAATCCATTGGCGACCAAGGTTTGCTGGGTTTCGGCAATCCCCATCTCCCACGGGATGCCGGTATGTTTGATGGAGGTTAAGGGTGAGGCGCCCGTGCCTCCGTCATGACCAGAGATCAGGATGTGATCGGCATGGGCCTTGCAAACGCCCGCAGCAATAGTTCCCACCCCCACCGTCGCGACCAGTTTGACGGAGATCCGAGCCTCTGGATTGATATTTTTGAGATCAAAAATGAGTTGTTTGAGGTCCTCGATCGAATAAATATCATGATGGGGAGGAGGGGAGATCAGCCCCACCCCCGGTGTTGATAAGCGGACACGGGCGATGGCCTTATCCACTTTATGTCCAGGGAGCTGTCCCCCTTCACCGGGTTTGGCCCCTTGGGCAATTTTGATCTGAAGTTCGGTGGCATTGATCAAGTATTCGGCATTGACGCCAAAACGGGCCGAGGCCACTTGTTTAATGGCACTACGGGCGGAGTCTCCATTGGGGAGAGGTTGATATCTTTGAGGGTCTTCACCGCCTTCGCCGCTATTGCTCTTGCCGCCGATACGATTCATGGCAATAGCAAGATTGGTGTGGGCTTCAAGACTTATGGATCCGTAGGACATCGCTCCCGTGACAAACCTTTTGACGATTGCACTTGCGGGTTCCACCTCATCAATGGGGATTGATTTCTTGGGATCTATTTTGAATTCCAAAAGGCCTCTTAATGTGGCCGTATTTTTATTTTGCTCATTCACAAGGGCCGCAAATTTTTTATAAGTCGAAGGATCGTCTTTGTTGACGGCGTGCTGTAATGCAGCAATCGTTTGAGGGTTCCACTGATGAAACTCCCCTTGAACGCGAAAATGATAGTCTCCTCCAGGACGGAGGACAGAGGGACCCATCTGCGTTTTGGGGTAGGCCTGTTCGTGAAAGAGGAGGGCCTCTTTGGCGATCTCTTCAATGCCAAGCCCCCCAATGCGGGAGGTTGTCCCGGTAAAATATTTTGAAATAACGGCATTATTCAAGCCCACGGCCTCAAAAATCTGGGATCCTTTATAGCTTTGAAGGGTGGAAATCCCCATTTTTGAAAGGATTTTGTATAAGGCCTTTTTGATGGCCTTTTTAAATTGATGGATGGCTTCGGTGACATCAGCGATCTCCTTTAATTTGTGTTGTTCGAAGAGATCTTCGATGGATTCAAAAAGGAGATAAGGGTTGATGGCACAGGCCCCGTAACCCACAAGAAGGGCAAAATGGTGCATTTCACGGGGGCTCCCACTTTCTAGGATGAGGGCCACCTTGGTGCGTGTCCCCGCACGAATAAGGTGATGATGAAGTCCTGAAATGGCCAAGAGGGCAGGGATGGGGACATTTTTTTCATCCACGCCACGGTCACTGAGGATGAGGAGTGCATGTCCCTTTTTTATGGCTTGATCGGCCTGCTTAAAAATGTCTTCCATGACGGGGGCTAGTCCATTTTCTCCTTCCTTGGCCGGGAAGAGAATAGGGATTGTTGTGGCCTTGAATTCGGGAAGTGGATTATGACGCAGTTGTTCGAGCTCGTTATTTGTCAGGATGGGGTGATCGATTTGGATACGATGAGCTTGTTCGGGGGTTTCTTCCAGGAGATTTCCCTCAGAACCTAGATAACTGATGAGAGACATGACCATCTCTTCGCGGATGGCATCGACGGGGGGGTTGGTGACTTGAGCGAAGAGCTGTTTGAAGTAATTGTATAAAAGTCTCGGTTGATTCGAAAGAACGGCCAAAGGGGTGTCATTTCCCATCGAACCCAGAGGTTCCTGGGCATTATTGATGGTGGGAAGAATGAGAAATTCGAAATCCTCTTGTGTAAAACCAAAGGCCTTGTGCCGGTTGAGTAAGGTGGAAAAATCAGAGGATTGTCCCTTGACAGGGACCTTGGGCATTTTCTTCAAGGGGATAATGTTTTTATCGGCCCATTCTTTATAGGGTTTTTGTGTTGAGAGTTTTTTGTTATTCTCAAGATCGCTGATAATGCGCCCTTCCTCTATGTTAATAAGAAACATCTTTCCGGGTTGGAGGCGCCCTTTGTATTTGATGGATTCGGGAGGAACGGGGAGAGAACCTACTTCGGAAGACAGGATCACCAAATCATCATCCGTGACATAATACCGGGAAGGCCTCAGTCCATTGCGATCAAGAATGGCCCCGACAATATGACCATTTGTAAAGGCGACGGAGGCAGGTCCATCCCAGGGCTCCATGAGGGTGGAATGATATTGGTAAAAACCCCTCCTGACAGGGTCCATACGATCCTGAGTCGTCCAGGCCTCGGGGATCAACATTTTAATGACATGGGGCAGGCTGCGCCCGCTTAAGGTCAATAATTCGACCACATTATCAAGGGTGGCCGAATCACTATTGCCAGGGACGACAATGGGAGAGATTTTTTTTATGTCATCAAAGAGGGGAGAGGTACACATCGCCGAGCGTGTATGCATCCAATTGACATTTCCCCTTAGGGTATTGATTTCCCCATTGTGGCTGATGTAGCGGAAGGGATGGGCCAAGTCCCAGCGAGGAAGGACATTGGTGCTAAAACGTGCATGGACCAGTGCCAAGGCCGATTGAAAATCGGGGTCTTGGAGATCGAGATAGTATTTGGGGACTTGTTCGGACAAGAGCATTCCTTTATAAACCAGGGTTTGCGATGAAAGACTTGAGAAGTAAAAATACGAGGCCTCTTCCATTTCTGAATCACGAATGATATTTTCACATCGTTTGCGGATCACATAGAGTTTGCGTTCAATATCCGCTTCATTTTTTTCCTGGGTCTGGATAAAGACTTGGCGGATGACGGGCTCGACAATTTTGGCTGAGGGGCCGATCATGCTATTGTCGGTGGGGACATCCCGCCAACCCAGTAATGTGGCCTTTTCTTCAGCAACCACCTTCTCAACAGTTTTGAGACACAGAGCCCTCTCTTTCTTATCGCGGGGGAGGAAAAGCATTCCGATGCCATAATGTCCTTGCGGAGGCAGGGGGATCTTTAGTTTTTTGCATGCCTTGGCAAAGAACTGGTGCGGGGGTTGGATCAGGATACCGGCGCCATCTCCTGTGTTGGGTTCGCTCCCCTTGGCCCCTCGATGTTCGAGATTTTTGAGCATGGTGAGGGCATTGAAGATGATCTCGTGTGAGGGCCTTCCCTTGAGATGAACGATGAAACCCACACCGCACGCATCATGTTCAAAACGAGGGTCGTAGAGGCCATGTCTTGCGGCCTGTTCAAAGGCGTGTTGAGGTGGATATCCTTGGTTTTTCACGGCTTTTCCAAAACATACGCATTTACTAAGGAGTTCATATTCCACTATACATTGAAAAAGAAAAATGTCTCATATTCTCCTTAGTACTGTCAGGTCTTATGAATAGAAATTAATGAACTGACTTGTAAATTTAAAAAGAGACTCATCATATCAGAGATGATTGCCGCGTCAAGTTTTAGAGTCTTTGGTCAAGGGGGCATGAAAAAAATCGCCCCCCTCCCTATAATGGGAGGAGGGCGAAAGTCCACTGGATGATGACCCGCGACTTGCCGCAGGGGGATTTGTTTAAACCAATCCGTGGTCCACCATGGCCCTGGCGACCTTGATGAATCCCGCGATATTGGCCCCATTCACATAATTGCCGGGGGTTCCGTATTCTTCAGCGGTTTCATAACAGAGTTGATGAATGTTGGCCATGATCTTGGCCAGCCTTCGTTCGGTGTACTCAAAGGTCCAGGAGTCGCGGCTCGCATTTTGCTGCATCTCTAGGGCAGAAGTGGCGACGCCTCCCGCGTTGGCCGCCTTTCCAGGACCATAGGCGATCTTGGACTCAAGAAAGACATGGATGCCTTCAGGGGTGGTCGGCATGTTGGCCCCCTCACTCACGGCAATACAGCCGTTCTTGACCAACTTCAGCGCATTTTCGCCACTGATTTCATTTTGGGTGGCTGAGGGCACGGCGATTTGACAGGGAATGTCCCAGATAGTGCCATTTTCAGTGTATTTGGCATGCTTGTGATGATTGGCGTATTCTTTAATGCGGCGACGCTCGACCTCTTTGAGTTGTTTGACCAGATCGAGATCGATCCCGTTTTTGTCGTAAATGACACCATTCGAATCGGAACATGCGACGACCTTGGCCCCTAATTGATGGAGTTTTTCTATCGCATAGATGGCGACATTTCCAGAACCGGAGACGAGACAGGTTTTTCCCTCAATCGTATCCTTTCGGGCCTTTAACATCTCGTCAATAAAAAAGACGGCCCCGTATCCCGTGGCCTCGGTCCGCACCAGTGCCCCTCCCCAGTTGAGTTTCTTTCCGGTCAAGACACCCGATTCATGGCGTTTCATGATACGTTTGTATTGTCCAAACATATAACCGATCTCACGGCCACCCACCCCGATATCACCGGCAGGCACGTCGGTATCAGATCCGATATGACCGCAGAGTTCCGTCATAAAGCTTTGACAAAAACGCATGACCTCATCATCGGATTTTCCCTTGGGATCAAAGTCGGATCCACCCTTGGCCCCACCAATGGGAAGTCCGGTGAGTGAATTTTTGAAGATTTGTTCAAACCCTAGAAATTTGATGATCCCCAGGTAGACAGAGGGGTGGAATCGCAATCCCCCCTTATAGGGCCCCAAGGCGCTATTAAATTGGACGCGAAAGCCCCTGTTGATCTGAACCTCTCCCTTGTCGTCCTGCCAAGGGACACGGAAGATGATCTGTCTTTCGGGCTCACAGATTCTGCGGATGATTTTGCGTTCGAGGAATTCGGGGTTTTTTGTGAGTACGGGTCCCAGACAATCAAGGACCTCACGCACGGCCTGATGAAACTCGGTTTCCCCGGGATTCCGAGACAACACCTCTTTATAGATGGTGTCGATTTTCTCTCGTACTTTTGGGTCGGATTTTGCTTCTACCATACGACCTCCTTTTCTGAGTTTAGAATGTTAAAGATCTTCCCCTTTGCAAGGGACAAAAATCCATACTGAAAAATAAGGGGATTGTAAACATGTTTTTATGGAAGGGCTGAAAGGGAAGGATGAGGCAGGTCGGGGGATGGGGAAAAAAGGGGAGAGGCAAGGGGTTGACAAGAGGACCGATTCGTTGTGAAAGTAGGGTGGGGGTTTTGTGAGGACATTGAATTCAGAGAGTACGGGTATTCAGGGGTTGGATGACATTCTTCAGACCCTTAAAAAGGGTGATAATGTCGTTTGGCAGGTGGATAATGTTAAGAGTTACCAGCACTTTGTCACCCCCTATGTGGAACAGGCCATCAAGGATAAAAAAAGGATTGTTTATATCCGATTTGCAAAACACCCCCCTTTGATCCCGGAGGGGAAAAAAGGGGTTTGTGTGTGTCCGCTGGAGGCCTCTTCCGGATTTGAGACCTTTTCCACCCAAATTCACGACATCGTCACTCGAGAAGGGGAAGGCGTCTTTTATGTCTTTGACTGTCTCTCCGATCTCTTATCGGCCTGGGCCACGGACCTGATGATCGGCAATTTTTTCATGGTCACTTGTCCTTATCTCTTCAAGTTGGATACCATCGCCTACTTTGCGATTCTCCGCGACAATCACTCCTTTAAGACCGTCGCGCGCATTCGTGAAACGACGCAGCTTTTGCTGGATGTCTATCATTTTGAAAAAAGTTATTGTCTCCAACCACTCAAGGTATGGCGGCGCTATTCCCCCACCATGTTTTTGCCCCATGTTCAGAATAATGATCAATTTGTCCCTCTCACCAACAGCGTTGATGCAACCCGGCTATTTTCCTACATGTCGGTCAAGGGGGCGGAGAGTGCCGAAAGATACCTGGATTACTGGGACCATCTCTTTTTGGAGGCCCGGGAACTTGTTGAAAAATCCCCCTCTGAAGAGGAAAAGGGCAAGATGTTTTCAAAACTCTGTCAAATTATGATCGGCCGAGAGTCTCGAATATTGGCACTTGTTGAGAAAAATTTTTGTTTAGAAGATTTGTTGGCAATCAAGGCCAGGATGATTGGGACAGGATTTATTGGGGGGAAGGCCGTTGGCATGTTGTTGGCCCGCAATATCCTTTCTCATGACAAGTCATTTGATTGGAAAGGCTATCTGGAGCCCCATGATTCCTATTTTATCGGGTCCGATGTTTTTTATACCTATGTTGTGGAAAACGGATGGTGGGATTTGTGGCTCGAACAAAAGGCGGAGGAGGGTTATTCGGAAAAGGCGGCGGATTTGAAAGAAAAGATGCTTCGTGGGGATTTTCCGGATGTGATTCGAGATCAATTTCATCAGATGGTCGAGTATTATGGACAGTATCCCATCATTGTTCGCTCGTCTTCCTTGTTGGAGGATGGTTTTGGAAATGCCTTTGCCGGAAAATATGAAAGTTTTTTCTGTGTCAACAAGGGATCTCCCGAGGAACGCTATCGAAAGTTTGAAGAAACGGCAAAAAAGGTCTTTGCAAGCATGATGGAGGAAGAGGCCTTGAGCTATCGCCTGCAGCGGGGTTTAAGCCGGCAAGATGAGCAGATGGCCCTGTTGGTCCAGAAGGTGTCGGGTTCCTATTACAAGCATTACTTTTTTCCGTTCCTTGCGGGTGTGGGTGTGTCTTACAACAGTTTTGTTTGGCACAAGGATATGGATCCGAAGGCCGGGATGCTCCGGTTGGTGCTCGGCCTGGGGACAAGGGCCGTCGATCGGGTGGCGGGGGATTATGTGACCATCGTGGCCTTGGATCAACCGACGCTTCGACCCTATGCGGGGCTGGAAGATATGAAGAGATTTACCCAACACGAGGTGGATCTCTTGGACAAGGATGTCAATGCGATTCAAAAAGGGATCCGGCTTGCCAAACTTTTGGAGGAGGAAGTGGATCTTGATTTAGATCTTGTGGGCCAAAGGGATCTGGAGGCGGAGAAACGGACAAAAGAGCTGGGAAAAGAGGGACAATATTGGGTTTTGACTTTTGATAAGTTTTTGTCCAAGACGGATTTTCCGAAAAACATGCAAAAGATTCTTAAACTACTGGAGGATCAATATCACTATCCCGTGGATGTCGAGTTTACTGTGAATTTTACGAGTGAAGGGACTCCCCAGGTCAATCTGCTTCAGTGCCGACCTCTTCAGGCCAAGGGGGAAGGGGGGCCTGTTGTGATTCCAGATAAAATTCCACGTGAAAAAATCATTTTTGAGTCGGAAGGCCATTTTATGGGAGGCAATGTGTCACAGTCCCTCCAAAGGATCATTTACATAGATCTCAAGGGATATGGCGCCCTGCCTTTGTCTCAAAAATACGAGGTGGCCCGTCTCATCGGGAGACTCAACAAAAAGATTGGGGAGAAAAAAGGCATTGCCACGCTCCTCGCGGGTCCTGGAAGATGGGGGACGCGGGATCCTTCTCTAGGAGTCGCCGTTAAGTTTGCGGAGATTAACAATATATCAGTTTTGGTGGAGTTGGCAGATCTCGAGGCGGGATTTATGCCCGAACTTTCCTTTGGTTCCCACTTCTTTCTTGATTTGGTGGAGGCCCAGATCTTTTATTTGGCCTTTTTTCAGGGGGGCCCCAAGACCTACTTTAATAAGGAATGGTTTCAAGGACTCCCCAACATGTTGGGAGAGATGCTCCCGGAGGATGGGACCTATCAGGGCGTGGTCAAGGTGTGTGATCTGCAAAATCAGGAATTAAAATTGTTGTCCGATGTGGCCTTGCAGAGGGTTGTGTGTCTGCAATGATGGTTTGAATCTTCTTGGTTGGTAGCGGCCTTGACCAGAGGTGTCAAATATCCGCCTTTTTCCTTATCATTCTGATAAAGGATGATAAACTCCATAATACATTGAAAACATTCACGTTTTTGTGAATATTAGAGATGTCCTTGATGAGGGCCATCGATCAAAGACCCCCCCTCTTTTGAGGGGAATTTATAACCTCTTGAAATT
>MGSF01000003.1 GCA_001798715.1 Deltaproteobacteria bacterium RIFCSPLOWO2_02_FULL_50_16
TCTCTCCGCCGTGGCGATGATGGGAGTATTGTTTTCTCAACTAGGTTTCCTTACCTTAGTATAGGGGACGTTTCACCCCTTGCCAAGTTATTAATATTATTTGCTATCTTAGGGAAGTTTTGAAAATGGGAAATGGGACTTGAACACTCATCACTTCGTGATGAGTGCCGCGTTCGTCATCACTAGAGTGATGACTCACTGGCCCGCATGGCTTCGCCAGCGGCTCCAAGTTCCAAGCCCCCCGACCAAAAAAAAGAGCGAGCCCCAAAAGGGACCCGCTCTTTTTGTGAGCGGGAGACGGGACTTGAACCCGCGACATTCACGTTGGCAACGTGACGCTCTACCAACTGAGCTACTCCCGCGTGTTAGGTCAGCGCCGGCCCCGCGTCGGCGGTGACCTTACAGGCGGGTTGTCCCCTTTAGGGGGCTCCCGCCTAAATCCGTTAGCTTTCCGGTGAGTTTACCGAGCCGGAAAGGTTACGGACTCACGTCCCGATAAGCGAAGCGCATCGGGGCAAAAAATCAGCGGAGCTGACAAATTTGCTGTCCCACATGCTTTATGAGAATAAAGCATGTGGGGCGCGAAATTGCCAACCCCGAATTCTAGGAAAAAATAATCTACGAAACAGGAAGGCCTCCTGTCAATCTTAATAAGGACCACTATAGGGGGGTTGCCCTGGATTGGGGGCTGGCGTTGGATTGGGAGTTTGTTCGGCCGTTTTGATGATGTGAATTTCAACACGGCGATTTTTTTCCCGTCCCGCCTTGGTATCATTGGAATAGAGGGGTCGAGCCGGGCCCCATCCCACATATTCAATGAGCTTGTCCTTGGCGGCGGCGTCGATATGTTGGGCCACATGGAGGGCGCGTTCCTTTGAGAGGCGGATATTGCTGTTTTCATCGCCCGATGCATCGGTATGCCCCTCGATGCGAATCACCTGGATGTTGGGCCTTGCCTTGAGACCGGCAATCACCTCATCCAAGATGTCTTTTATTTCGGGGGTCAGTTCGGTTTTTCCCGCCTCAAAATTGAGGGGCGGGGTCTCGATACGATGGGCCGAAAAATTGACCATGGGCCTGGACTTCGCGGCATATTGGCTTGGGGGTCCCTTGTCACCTAGGGGTTCTTCCTCAGGAGGGGGCATTTGGGCCCCGGGTGAGGCAGGGCATCCTTGATTGGAATAGGAGCCGGGGACCATGGGACACTGATCCTCCAGGTCGTCCAGCCCGTCGCGATCGCTATCCATTCGGGGGGCCGGTTGAAAAGGGCGGTCCAGGTCAGGACTCTTGGGCTTGTAATTGTCACTGGGGCTCCGACGGATCTCTGTGTAGTCATTGTCATCATCGTCCCTGGATTGACCAAAACAGGCCTCAGTAAAGGAAAGACCGGCGATCATACGAATCATGGGAGAGCCGACGGCACGAACGGCCCCAATCCCCACGCCGAAATCGATCTCAATGCCGTTGGAGAATATCTTTTCAACAGAGAGATCAATCTCCAAAGGGGAGGTTTCCTTGGCGAAAAAGGCGGAAGGTTCTGTGGCTCCGACGATTTCTAAACGAGGGGTGAGTCCCCAACCCAATCGTCCTCCAAAGCCAAAACCGTAGGTGAGCAGGTCATCAACAGACAGGCCCCCGCGGATGGCCCTGTCCCGAATCTGCCAGCCAATATTGGTCCCCGCGAAAAATTTCCCAAAATCCCTGTCCGAAATAACGGTGATGCCCCCTGCAAAATCGTTGGTCCCTGTAAATTTAAAACCATTCCCGGTGGGCATGCGGATATAAGGCAGGAAGGCCAGACCCATCATGTGGGTGCGGCCGTCAAAGGCCCGTAGTTTGATATTGAATTGGAGATCACCCAGGGAAAATTCTGTTTCCTCAAGGGCCGAGGCGGGATCTGAAAAATGATTGTAGATAGCCAGGGGGAAATCGAGCGAGATGTTGACAAAATCAACGAGACTATAGGACCCCAGCAAATGGCCCATAATGTGTCGGTGAATGGGATCATTAGCGACATTTAAAAAGTTACTCCTTTTCAGGGGGGCCTCGGCATAATACATCAAGAGACCGAAAGAGTAGGCCCCCTGGGGGCGAATATGGGATTCGTAAAGGACGAGATAGGGTGAAGAATCGGCCGCCGGGCGCCAAAGCGTCGCCTCAAAACTGTCAAGATCCGCCCTTGCGGGAAGGGCATAAGACAGGACCCCCAAGATGATGATGAAACATCTGATAAAAGAGAGACGCATTTTCTTTATACAAAATACACCAAAAACAAAAAAACTTCAACTTGATGATTCCCTTCCCTCTTTGGGGGGAGGGTGAGGGAGAGGGGGAGGAAAATCAGAAAAAATCGGCGCTGCCAAAGGCGCGAATCTCCTCCATCAACTCTCGGATCTCGAGATCAGGGACCTTGAGAAAATGAAGAAGGGCGCGTCCGATTTCAATGCCTCCTTCGAGTTCTTCGCTGATTACCACATCGGCCCCTGCCTCATAAAGATTGTCGACAAGGTCCCGATATTTGCTCCTTGTGATGATGAAAATGTCGGGGTTGAGTTTTTTGGCGTGTTCTATGATCTTGAGACTGTCGAGGTAATCCGGGATCACGATGGCCAGGACCTTTGCGCTTTCAATATTGCAATGGAACAGGATTTCCGGACTGGCCCCGTCTCCAAAGACGGCCGGGATATTACGGTGGATGAGGTCGGCGATGGTTTTTGGATTGAGCTCAACTATGAGATAGTCTATTTTTTTTCTGTCCATGATACCGCAGAGGGCCTGACCGAGGGGGCCAAATCCACACACGATGGCGTGGTTCTTTAAAGGAAGCTTGATATCTTGACCGATGTTGTCTTTGAAATCCTTCCAATGACTGATCTGTTGCGCCGTTTGGAAGGCCCATTTTGCCAAAAAAGGCGTCACAAGAAGGGTCGTTCCCGCAATCGTGATGATAAAATGAAAAAGATTATCGCCGATTACCCCTTGTTTTTGACCGATTAGGGCAAGAAGATAGGACAGTTCCCCAATCTGACTGGTGAGGATTCCCACGGGAAGGGCGATCGTGATGGGGTAGCGAAGGATGAGGACGCTGATGGTTCCAGTGATAGTTTTGAGGAGCAAGATGCCGAAAAAGAAGAGGAGAAAAATGAGGGGAAATTGAACGACAAAAGAAAAATCGATCATCATTCCCAAGGAGGCAAAAAAGAGGCTGCTAAAGGCATAGTGAAAGGGAGCGATCTGGGTTTGTGTATGAGTCACATAAGGGGTGGTACTGATCAGAAGGCCGGCAATGAAGGCCCCCAGGATGTAAGAAAATCCCAGGCGGTGAAACATCCAGGCAATCCCAAGACCGAGCATGAGGACGAAGATGATGGAGAGTTCCTGGCTCTTTGTCCGGCCGACCCAGAGAAAAAGGCGTTGCAAGACATAACGCTGAAAGATCCAAAGGACAAAAAGTCCAGTCACAGATTTGAGGAAAATGGGACCTGTTTCATCTAGAAAACCATGAGAGAGATGAGCCCCAAAGGTAAAGGGGAGGAGAAGGAGCATGGGGATGATGATGAGGTCTTGATAAAGAAGAATGGAGGTGCCTATGCGACCGATGGGGGTGTCCAGACGCCCCTTGCCTTCAATGGCCCGAAGGACAGCGGCGGTGCTGGATAATGAAAAGATACAGCCAAAGAGAAGAGATTGGGGAATAGTAAAACCGATCATGTGGCAGAAAAGAAAACCAAGGGCGGCCGTTGATAACACTTGAGTGGTGCCTCCAAGGAGGAGGGAGAGGGTCGTTTTTTTGAGACGTTCTAGTGAAAATTCCAGGCCCACTGAAAAAAGGAGAAAAATGACACCGACCTCGGAAAGAATGAGGATGTGATCGTAATTGGTGATCCATTTTAGCCCGTAGGGTCCGAGAAGGGCGCCACTCAAGATAAAGCCGACCAGTGAGGGGAGATGAAGGCGATGGGTTAAAAGGACAAGGACAAGTGAGACGGCAAAGATCAGAAGAATATCTTTAAAAATGGCGACGTCCATAAAGCCGACTTACTCCTTGTAGCCTTTGAGTACCTGGTGAGTCTTAAGTTCCTGGGTCCTCTGGTAAGACAGTGTCCTCTGAATGTGGGCCGAGTAAAAAACGCCCTGATCGATCAAACGGATCTCATGATTGTCGATTTCCACCCATCCCAGATCTAAAAAGGCCTGCCAGAGAGGCAAAAATTGATCCACGACATCCTTTCCAAAATGGGCCTGGTAGAGATCGCGATACAGGCGATTTTCCTGGAGCTGGTTGCAAATGTAGACGAGCTCCAGGTCTTCGATGGCATACAAGATGCCCGCCCGATAAGGGATCCGGCCCTCGTCAATCTGATCGTAGTAGTCCTTGAGGATATGGGGGGAGAGGTATCCACACCCCATTTTTTCAGGGAGACCACAGATGCGGAAGCCTCCGGAAAAACCAATGGCATAGATGTCGCAATTCAAGGGGTCGTGGCTTAAGGTCTCGTATTTAAAATCACTGTCGGCATTGATCTTTTCAAAATCACTCATCGTGCGTTGTCGATAACCATGATCTGAAAGCTTGTCGCGAATCGTTTGATACATCTTGATAAAGAGGTGGATATCGGGGATCCTCTCGCGCAGTGGGGGACGCGAGAAGGCAGAGAGATCCTTGAGGATATTTAATGGATAGGCGGTAATATGGGGGACCTGCCATTCAATCAGGGTCTGGATGTCCGAGAGCGCGTCATCGTGGGTTTGTTGAGGCCAGCCATAGATAAGGTCCAGGTTGTGATTGAGTCCATGATGATGAGTATGTTCGAGGGCCTTGAGGATGTGTTCTCTTTTTTGTTTGCGACCGCTCAAAGAGATGAGATGATCGTGGAGTTGTTGTACACCGATGCTGATACGCGTGACACCGGCTTCCTTGAGGGCCTGAAATTTATCCTCCTGCGTAAAGAGTTGTGGGATTCCTTCAAATGTGATTTCACCGCCTTTTTTTAGTGTAAAATATTTTAGAACCAGCGAGACATAGTCTTTGCATTCCTCCGGATTGAGGATATTGGGAGTGCCGCCGCCAAAATAGATGGCATCGAGCTCTTTGATTTTGATAGGGGGGGTGACAATTTCCAATTCTCTTTGAAGGTAATCAAGATAGGTCCGGATCTGGGATCGATTTTGAAGATCGACCTTGGGAAAAAGGCAAAAACCGCAATTTTCCGGTTGAGTGGGAAGGCAAAAAGGGAGGCTGACATAGAGAATATGATGGGGTTTGGGGATATGAGTACATTCTTCCAAGATTTTTGCCAAGGGAACTGGATCGGGGCGTAGAAGAGAAAAGCTCGGATGATTGGCCAAGACCTTATTGCCCGGGGGGATATGAAGGACTTTTTTTAGATTTTCTTTGACAAAGGCCGCAATAGCAGGATCCGCCCCGGGAAGCTTGTCGCCAGACTTGTAATAGGAGGGGGCTTGTTGAAGATTGAAGGCCACGGTTTTCGAATTTTAACAGGTTTTTAAAGACACGTCTATACTAGAACTGAAGCCGTTTGGAGAGTTCCAGCGCCGCTCGACTTCGATTTAAGATGTAGAGATGAATACCGGGGACATTTTCTTTGAAGAGGTAATCAATCTGTTTTGTGGCCCAATCGATCCCAATCAGTTCCATGGCCTCGGGGTCATTCTCGGCCTTCTCCAATTTGTGTACCAGTTTTTTAGGCAAACTCGCCCCGCACATGTGTGTAAATCTCTTGATTTGGGAGTAGGAAAGGATGGGCATGATTCCCGGAATAATGGGGACGGCTTCGCCGATGCCGACCTTTTGAGCCGCCTCGACAAATCGATAATAAAGGGTGTTGTCAAAAAAGAGCTGGGTGGTGATGAACGAGGCCCCGGCCTCCACTTTTCTTTTTAAAAAATGCAGGTCCTCCTCAAAGGAAGAGGCCTCGGGATGTTTTTCGGGATAACCGCCGACACCCAGACAAATCTCAGGAAATTCCATTTTTAAAAAACTGACCAATTCATTGGCATGGCGAAATCCGTCAGAAACGGGCGTAAATTGACAGGTCTCCTGAGGGGGGTCGCCTCGTAAGGACATGATGTTTAAAAAATCTTGTTTCTTAAATTCACCGACGATATTTTTGATGTCATTTTTTGAAGAGGCCACGCAGGTAAGGTGGGGGACGACTGTAATCTTGAGTTCTTCCTTGAGCCAGGAACACATGTCCAAGGTGCGCTCGCGCGTACTCCCACCGGCCCCGTAGGTGACAGTGACAAAGGAGGGGCGGGCGGTTTTCAGCTGTCGGGCCACCTCATAAAACTTGGAAAGACCCTCATCACTTTTTGGGGGGAAAAATTCGAAGGACAGGCAGTGTTTTCCGGCTTTTTGGGTGTCGCGGATAATATCGATGACCCTTTTCTGCATAGACAGGATGGATTACTGTAATATGAATGGAAAATCAATGAGGATCTGTGATAGCATGATGCCATGAGTCTGGATACACGGGAAAATAATTGCTGGGAATTTTGGAATTGTCCCCCCTCCATCAGGGATCAATGTCCTGCCTTTATCGACAAACTGGGCCAGGCCTGCTGGCTCATTGCCCAGTCCCATTGTCCACGATTGATGAAGGGGAAACGATTGATGAAGGGTTTTTTCAAGAGTTGTGATGCGTGCCCCTGGCATCAAGAGGTCCGCTCAAGAGAAGTACAGCACAAATAAAGATAATTCTATCAATGATAATTTGTGGATTTGGGTTGGCTGATGAGAGTCAGTGCCTTGGTAAAACTGGCCCGGTCATTGAGGACGAAGTGCTCTGTCGCCTTGCGCTGGGGATCGAGCATGATCAATTCGGGAACGATAAAAGACTCAAACTGATTTCGGGGATGCTCTGCTTCAGGGGCTTGGGGATCCAGGATGTACATGGGAAAGGGGGGGTAATAATCCCTAAAAACCTTGGAGAGCGTTTCCATCTCTTCTGATTTTAGGCGATCTGGGTCATAATCCAAAAAAATAAGATTGACGGACTCTAACTGATCGGCGAGTCCCGCGAGGAGTTCATATTGGGGGAGATTTTTGAGACAGGGGGGATGTGTTGTGACCCAGACGATGACAATGAAGGGTTTTCCGTTATTGACGTTAGAAAGTTTGAGTCTTCCCTTTTCTTCGAAACCACCGGGTCCTTTGTCGAGCTGGATGAGGTGGAGCTGGATGGGGTGGGGAGGGGTATCAAGATCCGTCACAAAAAGCTTTGAAGGGGGTGCCATGGGATTCTCCTCCGTGTGAGGAAGGACAATAACATTTTTTTTGGTGTGAAGGCCATCCTTTTTTACGGGCTTTGACGTTGACAGAGAGGAAGAGACGCTCTACTAAGGAAGGGACTATGTTTGATTATTTATTGTCGGAGACACAACTGAAGTGGCGTGAGGCCCTCAGGGATTTTGTCAAATCCATTCCCCGCCAGATGATTCTCGATATGGATGCCGACAAGATCCAGTTTCCCAAGGAATTTCTCCAGGAGGCGGGCAGGAGAAATCTATTGGGCTGTCGCTACCCCAAAAAGTGGGGGGGACGGGAGATGGACTGGGTGAGCGCCGGTGTGGCCATCGAGGAGGTGGGGACATTGGGCTATATCTTTGCCTGTCTCTTTGGTGTGGGGGCGGAGCTTGTGTGTGATGCCATTGTCCTCCATGGGACGGAGGCCCAAAAAGAAAAATACGTCAAACCCCTTTTAAAAGGGGAGATCTTTGCGGCCGAGTGTTTGACAGAACCCCGGGGGGGATCGGATTTTTTTGGGACGGCCACAAAAGCCGAGGATAAGGGAAGTTATTTTCTCATGAATGGTCAGAAGCGTTTTATCGTTGGGGGGGAGGCCGCCGATTATTTTCTCGTCTATGCCCGCACGGATCCCAAGGCCGATCCCCATGAAGGGATCACGTGTTTTATTGTCGATCGGGGGGCCGGGGTCGAGAGTCAGTATCTGTACGGTCTCATGGGGTGTCGCGGGGGTGGGGCCAGTCGTGTCGTCTTTTCAAATGTGAAAGTTCCCAAGGAAAATATTGTCGGTGTGCTGAACAAGGGTGTTGAGGTCTTTAAAACGATGATGATCCCCGAACGACTGGGGACGGCCATGATGACCATCGGGGCCGCCCGACCGGCCCTTGAAGTCGCCACGACCTATGCCTCGAGGCGAAAGGCCTTTGGTCAGGTGATCAATCAGTTTCAGGGGGTGAGTTTTCAGATCGCCGAGGCCGCGATGCTCCTCGATGCCTCCAGGGCCATGGCCCATATCACGGCCCAGGCCGTGGATCGTGGGGTGGATCCCCATCGGGTCCGGCGTATGGTCTCCGAGACCAAAAAGTTTGTGACGGAATCGTGTCAAAAAGTGGCCCACAATGCCATGCAGGTGATGGGGGGGATTGGATATACCAATATCTTTCCCGTCGAACGCATCTTTCGCGACCTGCGCCTGTCGTCCATCTGGACGGGATCGAACGAAGTGATGTCGATGATCATTGCCCACGAATGGAACAGGGAATTTCTAAAATTCAAAGAGACAAAAAAGACGAGAGATCTGGAGTGCGATGCCGCCAGTGCTACTGCCACGGAGGAAAAGGTCTACGAGTGATGCGGGAGGGGAGTTGGAGGATTTGACATTATGACCCTCAAAAAAGAGGCCTTGGAATATCATGCGACCGGGCGGCCCGGCAAAATCGAAGTGGTCTCGACAAAGCCCTGTCTCACACAGCACGATTTGTCGCTTGCCTATACCCCCGGTGTGGCGGAACCCTGTCGTGCCATAGAGGCCAATCCCGAGGAGGTTTTTCGATACACGGCCAAGAGCAATCTCGTCGCCGTCATCACCAATGGTACCGCTGTTTTGGGTCTGGGAGATATTGGCCCCTTGGCCGCCAAGCCGGTGATGGAGGGGAAAGGGGTCCTTTTTAAGAGGTTTGCCGACATTGATGTCTTTGATATTGAGCTCAACACCCATGATCCCGAGGAATTTATTCGTTGTGTGACGATGCTGGAACCCACCTTTGGGGGCATCAATCTGGAAGACATTAAGGCCCCCGAGTGTTTTCCTATTGAAGAGGCGCTCTGTAAAAAACTCTCGATCCCCGTTTTTCATGATGACCAGCATGGGACGGCCATTATTTCAGGGGCGGCCCTCACCAATGCCTTGGAAATTCAAGAAAAAGAGATCGGCAAGATAAGGATTGTTTACAGCGGAGGGGGGGCGGCGGCGATTGCCTGTGCCAAGTTGCACATAAGCCTCGGTGTCAGACCCGAAAATATCATCATGTGCGACAGCCGAGGGGTCATTTACAAGGGACGGGATCAAGGCATGAATCCCTACAAGGCCCAGTTCGCTGCGACAACGAACTGCCGGACGTTGGCTGAGGCCATGAAGGGGGCGGATGTCTTTGTGGGGGTTTCCGTCAAGGGGGTGGTGACCCCGGAGATGGTCAAGGGGATGAATAAGCGCCCCATTATTTTTGCCATGGCCAATCCCGATCCTGAGATCAACTATAATGATGCCGTGGCCGTACGGAAGGACATGATTATGGCGACGGGGAGATCCGATTATCCCAATCAGGTGAACAATGTCCTGGGTTTCCCCTTTATCTTTCGGGGGGCCCTGGATGTGAGCGCCTCCGTCATCAATCAGGAGATGAAGATTGCCGCGACCCGGTCCCTCGCCGCCTTGGCCAAGGAACCCGTGCCCGACAGTGTCAAGCGGGCCTATGGAGGCCAGGATTTGAGTTTTGGACCGAATTATATCATCCCCAAGCCCTTTGATAAGCGGGTTTTTTTGTGGGAATCCTTGGCCGTCGCCGAGGCCGCTGTGGTCAGCGGTGTGGCGAGGAGGCCCTATAGCAGCAAGGAAGATTATGAGGCCCATTTACAGAGGAAGATGGGGCGTAGCGAAGATGTCATGGTCCCTTTTAAGATCAAGGTGACCCAAAAGATAGCCCGAGAGAAAACACTGCCCAGGATTGTCTTTCTCGAAGGGGACAATCCCAAGGTGATTCAGGCGGCTGATGAGGCCTACGAACAGAAAATCGCCTTTCCCATTCTCCTGGGAAAGACGGAGAGAATCAAGACATTATGTGACGATCTGGGGGTCTCCTCCATTCTTGGGGTGAATATCGTGACACCCGCAAAATCCCCTTTCAGTGAGGTTTATGCCGAGGAACTCTTCAGGATACGACAGCGAAAAGGGGTCACCATGGAGAGGGCCCGACGCATTATCAAGGACCCCCGTTATTTTGCGTCCGTGATGCTGTGCAGGAATGATGCCGATGGTATCGTAGGGGGGATCGGAAAAAATTATCCCGAGACCTTAAGACCTTCCATTGAGATCATCAAACCCCGGGAAGGGCACATCCTCGCAGGTCTTTACATGGTACTTTTTAAAAATCGCGTCTTATTTTTCAGTGATACGACGGTCAATATTGATCCAACGGCCGAGGATCTTGCAAAAATTGCCATCGCTGCGGCCGATGAGGTCCGATTTTTCGATATGGAACCCCGGGTGGCCATGCTCTCTTTTTCCAATTTTGGCAGCAACAAACACCCCTATGCCTTGAAGGTGAAAAAGGCTACAGAGATCGTTAAAGCGGAACGCCCTGACCTCATGGTGGATGGTGAGATGCAGGCCGATACCGCCGTGACGCCCGATATTTTGGAGTCCCACTATCCCTTCAGTACCCTCAAGGGATCGGCCAATGTCCTTATTTTTCCCGACCTGCAATCAGGGAACATTGCCTACAAACTCCTCCAGAGATTGGGTGGGGCAGAGGTCATCGGGCCCCTCCTCCTGGGCATGTCGAAACCGGTGAATGTCTTACAGATGAATGCCGATATCCCCGAGATCATCAATATGATTGCCATTACCTCTGCCATGGTCCTCAAGAAACAATGATGTGATACATCATATAATGACTATAACTAATTTAAATACAAATATATTATTCATAATATTCAAGTCTAATATAAAATTATCGAAAAATGTCATCCTCGCGAAAGCGGGGATCCAATGAGATCCCTGCTTCCGCAGGGATGACGTGGCTTTATTAATTAGCAACCTCTTTTCGTGATCCCCGATAAGCCATTTCTGGCAACGCAGTAGCCCCTCTTTATGGGGTAAGGGAGGGACGCGCCCATGGGCATCACCATCGGTTCGGATTATTCCAAGAAACTCCAGGAAATCCTTGTTCAAACATTGGGACTGACGGCAACGACGGCAGAAGATATTGTGGAAGATCACAAGATCTCCGGTATCGAACTCTGGTCCCGATTTCTTGCCCTTGGGGAGATTACAAAGGGGTGTGGGAGTCAAAAAAAGGCCTCTTGCCTCATCTCGTATGGGAGGGAATTTTTTGCCAAAAAGGTCAATCAAGCCTTGAATCAGGCGGCGGGGACCGATGGCGTCCTCAACAGCTCGGCCGAAGTGGGGACCCTTAAAAATCTTTTAGAATCACTTGTACGGACTCAGAGGGGACAGAATCCCGGGGTGGTTCTCAAGGATGATTATGATCTTTCTCAAAAGGTGGTCTCCGTGAGGGAGAGATTGAAGGATCATTGGAAATTGGGAGGGCCCGACGTGAAAAAACTCACGGAGTCGAGACCCTCGGCCCCCCAATATCATTCCGTGGTTCGCAAAAACAGGGACCAGCCCAATACGATCACGATTCTCAGTTATCTGGGTCCCGAGACCGGGTTATCCGTCTCTATCGAGGGTATTTTTGACCTCATTGTCCGTCATATGCCGAATTTTGATGATTGGACATCGTTTTATGAGGAGATCCATGTCATTCCCGGGAGGGGCGGTCTTCCCAATACCTCCGAAAGACAGGGGGAGTTTGTTGTTGAGACAACGTTAAATCTCCCAGGATTTTCGGCGCCTCGACTAGAGACGCAGGTGGATTGGGTAAAATTGGGCCCTGAGTCAGGGGCCAATCAGGGGGCCTTTGTCATGCGATTTAGCAGGATTCCGGGGACGAGCGAATCGAGTTGGGGCATTGACTGTCTGGCCCTAGAGGGGACCGTCATTGCACGTCCGGTGAGTGAAGGGGGCGTTTTGATCGAGCTTGAACTTGATTTTGATCTCTCCAACATCCCCAATTGGGCCCTCAATATGTTGACCGGGGCTGAAGTGGGAAAATTTGTCAGTGAACTCGCCCGTGCCTCGGTTCAGCTCCTTCGCACTGACAAATAATATAAAGCAAGAAAAGTTATTCCCCACACACTCAACTGACGACACGCCCCAAAGTCTTTGCTCAAAATTCTTTTACCTGATTTTGAGTGGCTTCATTAAAGAGGGCCCTGAGATCGGCGATCCGCGGGTCTTGGGGGTATTTCTTCTCGAAGGCCGTTAATCTTTCTTGGGCTGTGTGAATGTGGCCTTGTTGGAGGGCCAGATGGAGAAGGAGGAGGAGGGTGTCGGATTCGTAGGGGGGATCCGGATTTTTTGAAAGGGCCCTTTCCAGGACCTCTTCGGATTGGGCCAGTTTATTTTGGTCAAAATAGACGGCCCCCAAGAGAAAATTGGCATCCATTTGATCGGGTTCCCGATCCAAAATCCTTTTCAAATAGATTTCGGCGTCGGCCAGTTTCCTTTCATTGAGGGCGAGCCGTGCCTGATAGAGGGCGTAATCCGTCTTTGCGGTGATGGGAAGCCAATGGGGAGGGGAGGTTACTGAAAAGATGATAAAGAGGATGACCAAGATGACAGGGAGGAGGGCCGTCTTCTTTTTAAAGGAAGGCTTGGCGATCAAAAGCCCGAGAAAAAAGCCGCCCAAGAGACCCCCCAGGTGACCAAACTGGTCGATCATGGGAAGGACCAGTCCGATGACGATATTGAGGACAATGAAGGAGAGGAGGCTGTTGCGCCAGCCTTTGAAGATTTCCTTAAAATGTCCCTCCGGGAGGCGGATGTAAAAGGCGATGGCGGCCCCGGCCAGTCCGAAAATGGCCCCTGAGGCCCCGGCAACGATGGCGATGGGGTGATGCCAAAGGCTTAAGAGGGTCCCCGTCAATCCGGAAAAGAAGAAAATAAGGAGGAAATGGAGGGGGCCATAAAGCCTTTCTAAGTCGCGCCCTATCATATAAAGGATGTAGGTGTTGAAAAACAGGTGCAGGAGACCGACGTGGACAAAGAGGGAAGAGATCAGTCTAAAAGATTGTCCTTCGAAGACCAGGGGACCAAAAAGGGCCCCATATTTGAGGAGGTCCTCATTTTGGGGGCTTAAGGGATTTGTCCCCAAGACTCCCATGATCAAAAACCAGGTGATCATGATACCACAAAGGGCGCGAGTGGCTGGGGGGATGCGTTGCAAGAGGCCTTGAGAAGACATTTGTGGTTTCAACTTGATTACATTATTCCCTCCCTCTTTGGGGGGAGGGTGAGGGAGAGGGGGAGGAAAAAATAATTACGAGCTACAGGTGATAAAGCCGCGGTGGGCTCCCCCTCACCTGTGTCCTCTCCCCAAGGGGGAGAGGAGGTAGTGGATACCTTCTATTAGATGGTTGTTGATTTTTCAACACTTATTTTTTATGGTGGGGATATGCCCCCAGGAAAAACCCTCTCATTGTTTCGCCGTCAGATCGATCAGATCGATCAGAAGATCCTTGATCTGTTGAACAAGCGTTCAAGGATAGTCTTAAAAATTGGTTCACTGAAGACCAAGGAAAAACGCGCCTACTATGTCCCCAGCCGGGAGAGAAGACATCTCGATCGTCTCAAGAAGATCAACAAGGGACCCTTTCCCCATCACTCGTTGCAATCCGTTTTCAAGGAGATCTTTTCCGCTTCACTGTCCCTTCAATCCCCGATCAAGACGGGCTATCTGGGTCCTGCGGGGACCTTTACCCATGCGGCCTCGTTGAGGCATTTCGGTCATTCGACAGAAATGGTGCCCATGACCTCGATTAGCAAGGTCTTTGAAGAAGTGGAACATGGTCGTCTGGATTATGGTGTGGTGCCCATAGAAAACTCCATGGAAGGGGTGGTCAATCTCACGCTCGATCTCTTTCTGGATTCTCCATTGAAGATCAATGCCGAGATCCTGTTGCCCATTACTCACCATCTTTTGTCCCAGGCCACCGGATTGAATCTGATTCAGAAGATTTATTCTCATCCCCATGCCACGGCACAATGCCGCCAGTGGTTGGAGGAAAATTTGCCGTCCGTTCCCATCATGGATGAATCCAGTACGGCCCGGGCGGCCCAGAGGGCGGCAGAGGAACCGCATGCGGCGGCCATTGCCAGTGAATATGCGGCGGAGATTTATAATCTTAGGATTGTCAGCAAAAATATCGGGGACTATCCCAATAATTATACCCGCTTTTTGGTGATCGGCCGCAATGAAATGCCTCCTTCGCGTGATGACAAGACATCGCTGCTTTTTTCGGTCAAGGATGAGGCCGGCATCTTGTACAAGGTCTTGGAACCCTTTTCAAAAGAGAAGATCAATTTGACCAAGATCGAATCCAGACCCATGAAGAAAAAGGCATGGCAGTATATCTTCTTTTTGGATATCGAAGGTCATATGAAGGAACCCAAGATCAAAAGGACGCTCCGCTCCCTTGAAAGAAAAAGCGTCTTGTTAAAGGTGTTGGGGTCGTATCCCAAGTCTCTATGACCGTCATTGAAGAAATCAGAGGCATGGTTGAAAGGGGATCCCAATCAGCAGGGACAAGGGGGTTTCCAACAGCCAATATACGTGCCGATCTTCCTGTCGGTTTTTATGTAGGGATGACGCAGTACGGACCGGCCTTTGTTGTTTCAGACCAATTTCACAAGGGAATGATCGAAGTTCATATTTTTGATTTTGAACAGGATATTTATGGTCAAGAGCTGGTTGTGAAGAAGGTGACACAATTTCCTACGGATCTGTTGTGTTTGATTCTTCAAAGGATTCTTCGGGCTGAGGGAAAAGATGTCTTTTTTATACCTAAAAACCAACCTGTGTAATCCTCTATGAAACCCGATTTTGAAAAAGTGGTGATTGTGGGTGTGGGGCTTATCGGGGCCTCATTAGGCATCGATCTCCTCCGTCAAAAGATGGCGCGTTGCATTGTGGGGATTGGGCGGAGTCGTGCCAATCTCTTGGTCGCCCGGCGCAAGAAGGCGATCACCCACATTTTTTCAGGCCGTTTATTGGAGGAGGCCTGGAAGGGGGCCGACCTCATTATCTTGGCCACACCGGTTGCGGCCATGGATTATTATTTTAAGTCCCTTCGTCAGGCCGCCAAGAAGGGATATCTCAAAAAACGTCTCGTCATCACCGATGTGGGGAGTACGAAGGCCGGCATTCTTCGATCGGCCCATCGCTCTCTGGGATCCTGTCATATTCCCTTTGTGGGGGCCCACCCCATAGCGGGGACGGAAAATTCACGGGCCAAGGCTGCCTTTTCCGGATTGTACAAAAAAAAGATTTGTGTCGTGACCCACGAGGCTCGAACGCCTCTCTGGGCTGTCAGAAAGGTTCAAGGGATGTGGCGGGGTGTGGGGGCCCATGTGAAGATCATGAAGGCCAGCCAGCATGATATCCTTCTGGCCCATTGCAGTCATCTCCCCCATATGGTGGCCTATTCCCTGGTGCATGCCTTACTGGCTCAGCCCAAGGCCCTGGGGCTCGCCGGGGGAGGATTCAGGGATTTTACCCGTATTGCCTCTTCAGATCCGGAGATGTGGCGTGATATTTGTGTGGAAAATCAGGAGGCCCTCCTTCAGGCGATTCGCCACTTTGAACAAAAACTCTCCTCCCTGAAGACAATGATAAGAAAAAGGGAAGGAAGGCTTTTGAGTCGTTACTTTGAAAAGGCCCGAGAGGTGAGGAGGCGCATCTAGTTAATATGAGTTTTACCCTCATTGTGAGAAAATCTCCCCCTCCCAAGGGATCTGTCACCATCCCAGGGGACAAATCGATTTCCCACCGGGCCCTTATCTTTGCCGCCTTGGCTAAGGGGACTTCCGAGATTCGTAATATTCTTCCCTCCGATGATGTCAAGAGAACGGCGGCGATCTTGCGACAGTTGGGCGTTGTCATCAATGAGTTTGAAAAGTTTTGGACGGTTCATGGTGTCGGCCTTGAAGGTCTCAAACCGCCCAAGGGGGATTTGTATTGTGGTAATTCAGGGACAACACTTCGGTTGATGACGGGACTCTTGTCCGCTCAGGGATTTGATAGTCGTCTGACGGGGGATGATTCCCTGGATAAGAGGCCCATGAATCGTATTATGAGGCCCCTGTCACAAATGGGGGCCCGTATCAAGGAAGAGAGGCAGGGAGGGAAACGCTTTGTTGTGATCAAGGGACAAAAGAACCCTCTGACCCCCATTTATTATGAATCTCCCGTCTCTTCGGCCCAGGTCAAATCGGCCATTTTATTGGCGGGTCTCTATGTCAGCGGCGCGACGACCGTGAAGGAGCCGCTTCCAAGCCGCGATCATACGGAAAAGATGATGCAATCTTTGGGCCTTGATTGTCAGGTTCGGGGAAGTGAGGCCACCTTGAAATCGACGACCCCATGGGAGGGGCGCGAGTTTGTGATCCCCGGTGACTTTTCCTCGGCGGCCTTTCCCCTCGTGGCCACCCTTATTCATCCCCATTCCTCGGCCAAGGTTATCCTGCGGCATGTTGGAGTCAATCCCACCCGACTGGGACTGTGGGACGTCCTCAAATCGATGGGGGCCCATCTTAAGATGAGGTATCATCACAAGGGTCCGGGAGAACCCGTGGCAGATATTGAGGTGATTCCTAGCAAGATGCAGGGGATACGACTCGATAAAAACCATATTCCCCGGTTGATTGATGAGATTCCGATCTTGACGGTCGCCGCGGCCTCGGCGCAGGGTGAGACCCAGATTCGTGGGGCCGAGGAATTGAGGGTGAAGGAGACGGACCGTTTAAGGGCCTTGGCTCATGAGTTTAAGAAGCTTAAGATCCCTATTGTGGAGCATCCGGATGGTCTCGATATCACAGGTTCAACCAATTGGCGGGGGGCCCATTGTTCGAGTCATGGGGATCATCGGATTGCCATGTCTTTGGCGGTGGCCGGGATGATTGCCGAAGGAACGGTTCGGATTGAGGATGTGGCTTGTATCCAGACATCCTTCCCAAATTTTTACACCCTCATGAAATCCCTGGGGGCCGTGATGGAGGAGAAGGTAGAATAAAAAGCCCCGATAATTCGCTTGTTTATTTCAATTTTCCCTTTGACAAATTTAAAAAACCGACATAGTTTCCCACCTTCTTAAGGGATGGTGAAAGAAGAGCGTCTCGCAAAGGAGGAAAAAATAGATAGATATGGCCGATACTACTGGAACGAAGACCAAACTGACCGAAGATAATAATTTTGCGGAGTTGTTTGAAAACAGTCTCAAGCAAGACATTCCCCAACAAGGACAGATCGTTAAGGGGAAAATCATACAAATTACCAAAGATTTTGTGATTGTCGATTTTGGCTACAAACTCGAAGGACAGATTTCTCTAGCCGAATTTAAAGATTATGAGGGAGAGATCACTGTCCAGGAGAATCAGACGATCGAGGTGTATGTTGACAATCTTGAAAACACCGATGGCCTGGCTATTTTGTCCAAGGAAAAGGCGGATGCCTACAAGATCTGGGATCATCTCGAAGAGGCCATGAGCAAGGATGGCGTTGTCGAAGGCGTTGTCATCAATAAGGTCAAGGGGGGGATGATGGTGGATATTGGCGTCAAGGCCTTTTTACCGGCCTCCCAAATTGATGTGCGTCCCGTCACTAATCTTGATCATTTGGTTGGCAAAAGGTTTAAATTCAAGATCCTGAAGCTCAACAAGAGGAAGGGCAATATTATCATCTCGCGTCGTGTCCTTGTGGAGCATGATCGGGACCAGGTCCGCCGTGAAATCCTCCAAAATGTCGTCGAGGGTGCCGTGATGAAGGGAACAGTGAAGAATGTGACCGATTATGGTGTCTTTGTTGATTTAGGGGGTGTCGATGGACTTTTGCATATTACCGATATGACATGGGGACGAGTAGGTCATCCCTCCGAGATGTTTTCTGTGAATGATGAGATCGAGGTTAAAATCATCAAGGTGGATGCCGCCTCCGGGAAGATCTCACTGGGTCTCAAGCAATTGACGCCGGATCCGTGGGAGGGGTTGGCGGACAAATACCCCATCGGGACAAAAATTCAGGGCAAGGTGGTCAATATTGCTGACTATGGTGCCTTTGTGGCCTTGGAGCCCGGGGTCGAGGGACTGGTGCATGTTTCTGAAATGAGCTGGACGAAAAAAATCAAACATCCCTCCAAGATTGTCAATGTGGGGGATGCGATCGAGGCGGTGGTCCTGGATATGGATACCAGTGTTCGACGGATTTCCCTGGGAATGCGCCAAGTCCATCCCAATCCCTGGGATACATTGGAAGAAAAGTATCCCATCGGATCACGGGTGAAGGGCTCGATCAAAAATGTGACCGAGTTTGGTCTGTTTGTGGGGATCAACGGTGAAATAGACGGGCTGGTTCATGTCTCGGATCTTTCGTGGACGCGTCGTTTGCGATCACCCAGTGAGTTATTTCAAAAAGGGGAAGAGATTGAGGCGATCGTTTTGAATATAGACAAGGACAGCGAGCGATTTTCACTGGGAGTCAAACAGCTCAAGGAGGATCCCTGGCCAAAAATCAAAAAGAACTACCAGATCGGGAAAAAATTAGACGGAAAGGTATTGGGGGCCACGGATCAGGGGCTGGAGATTGAGGTGGAAGAGGGTGTGGAGGCCTATATTCTTGCCGCGGATTTGCCTGAAGAATTGCAAAAAGACCTGTCCAAGCGTTATTCAGTCTCGGATTCGATCCATGCCATCGTTCATACCATCGATGAAAAAGAACACCGAATCACCTTGGGTTTGGTGACGGATTGATTTTTTCTTAAGGAGAGGGAGAAGTGAAAAACAAGTCGTGGATGGGACTGGCTTTTTTGGTCCTTATTTTATTTGTGAGCTTTGGGTTCTTTCTTTTTGGGTTGGTCCTTTTCATCGCCACCACAGACCGAAATTTTTTTGACAGTGGTGATATAGCCGTCCTCAATGTCGAGGGGAAGATCATCGACTCGGATCCCATTGTTCATCAGATTCGCCAACTCAGCAAGGATGAGGGCATCAAGGCCGTTGTTGTCCGTATCAATTCTCCCGGTGGCACGATTGGGGGTTCTCAGGAAATTTATCAGGAGATCAAAAAACTGGATGAAAAGAAACCGGTTGTGGCCTCGATGGGAACTGTTGCCGCCTCGGGCGGATATTACATCGCCTGCGGCGCCCAAAAAATCCTGGCCAATCCGGGGACCATTACCGGAAGTATCGGCGTCCTCTTTGAGTATGTCAATGTAGAGGACCTGGTACACTGGATGAAGTTGCAGGCCAGGACGTTTAAAAGCGGCAGATTAAAAGACCTGGCCTCGCCGCTGCGTCCCATGACATCTGAGGAACAAGATTATTTGCAGGAGACATTGAAGGCCCTTCACGGCCAATTCAAGGAGGTTGTGGCGACGGAGCGCGATATCGCCCCTGAAAAATT
Source organism: Deltaproteobacteria bacterium RIFCSPLOWO2_02_FULL_50_16 (assembly GCA_001798715.1). Lineage (GTDB taxonomy): Bacteria > UBA10199 > UBA10199 > 2-02-FULL-50-16 > 2-02-FULL-50-16 > 2-02-FULL-50-16. The sequence continues at coordinate 19,564 of MGSF01000003.1, forward strand.
GGAAAAGTTTGCGGATGGACGTTTTTTGACGGGGGAGCAGGCCTTGAATTATCATCTTATTGATCAATTGGGGACGATTGAGGATGCCATTGATCTCGCGGCAAAATTGGCGGGTATTAAGGGAGAGCCGGAGGTTGTGTATCCCAAAAAAGAAAGACTCCCGTGGATTGATTTGTTGCTCGACTCGGCCACGGAGAGTCTGGTCCGTAAACTGAGTGTCCGTTTTAATGTGCCGTCATTTTAAGAAAGGATGCGACCATGAACAAAAGCGATCTCATCAATATTTTGTCCCAAAAAGCCCCTCACTTGTCGAGCAAGGATATGGAGATTATCGTCAACACCGTCTTTGACAGCATGTCAAAGGCCCTGATGACGGGTCACCGGATTGAGATTCGCGGTTTTGGCAGTTTTGAGATTCGGGTGCGTGAACCCCGTGTGGGTCGCAACCCAAAGTCGGGCCATCAGGTTCAGATTGGGACCCGACGCGTCCCTTTCTTCAAGGTAGGAAAAGAACTGCGCGAACGCATAAACAGTGATCACTCATGAAGACACTCTGGGCCCCTTGGCGCATGGATTTTATATTAAAGCCGAGGGAAAAAGGTTGTATTTTTTGCAAACGCGCCAGACGCAAAAGGGATCGGGAAGATCTCATCTTATTTCGGGGCCGACATTCCTTTGTCATTTTAAACAGGTTTCCCTATTCCAATTGCCACCTCATGGTTGTTCCCTACAAACACACCCCCGCTCTTGACAGACTGGATTCCGCCACCTATGTCGAAATCATGAGGCTTATGTCCAAGGCCACCCGTGTCATTCGGCGGGCCTTTAAGGCCCAGGGTTTCAATCTCGGTTCCAATATAGGACATTCCGCGGGGGCGGGGATTGCGGATCATGTCCATTTTCATGTGGTGCCGCGCTGGGTGGGGGATCATAATTTTATGCCGATAGTGGGAGAGACAAAGGTGATGCCGGATCACCTCGAAAATATTTATGATCAGATCAAAAAAGCATGGAGGAAATATTCATGAGAAAAATTATTAATGCTTCCATTATTGCCGTGATTTTTTTTGTCATTTTAAATTTTATCTATTGCAACCTCAATGAAGAGGTTTTTAATTATGAGGTCAATTTCATCTTTAGTATTCCCCATTTATTTACCCTCAAATCCGTTCCCTTGCCCCTGGGGTTTATCCTGATCCTGGCCTTTTCCCTGGGGGTTATTTTTCTCGCCGCCTTACAGGCCCTGCCGGCCCTGTTTCGTACGGGGGCCATGAAGGCCCGCGACAAGAAAATAAAGATGCTGGAAAAGGAGCTGGAAGAGGCCCGTCTGCATGGCGATCAGGACACCCTCAATGGGCCCCCCGTCGATTCACTCCCGCCGGTCAATGAATAGATTTTACGTAGTATGGTTGTCCCCGAGAGTATGTTGACTCACTCGACAGAGTGTCCCAGAAATACCCTTTAGGCGAGGAGCCGCGAGAAGAGCGCCGCAGGCGTACTTGAGCCGTACGTCGAGGATGCTCGACGAGTGGCGACAAAGCATAAAGGTATTTATGGGACACGATATTAGATTTTGTGCGTGCGCGTTCGGGCCCGTTGGAGATCCTTGAGCGAGAGCCCCTTGTCCTGGGCGGGTTGTGGTGTCTGAGGTCTGGCGGCTTGGGGACGGGAAGGGGCGGCACCTGTCTTGAGGAGGGAGGAGAGTTGTGCGGCCGCGATCCTGTCCTGCTGTTGGTGGGCGATAAATTGACTGGTTGTCAGTTGGGCCTTGTCGCCCTCATCCTTCTCGACCTTGCCTGAGGCCTGCTGTTCCCGCACCTTTTGGACATTGACCTGCAGGACGCGAAGGGGAGAGGGATACATCTCCAGGAGGTTATGGATATCCCGCTTTGTCGTCTTGTCCATTTTCATCCTGCCGTCGACGATCAAGCCCCGGCTCTTGTAGTGGCCGATGTAGCCCAGGATGGTCTTTTCATCGACGGAGGTTGAGGGGATGATCTTGTTTTTGAGGATGTTTGTGATTTCGGCCTCGGCATATTCCCGCTCTTCGAGGTCCTCCAGGGGCTTGAAGGGCTTGTCGACGGGGCCATTGTAGCGGAAATGCTTCTTGGCCATCCACTGCTCTTTCTTGACTTTATAGGTCCCGTTGGGGAGGCGGGCGTCCAGAAAGGCCTTCTGCCATTCCTCGAGGGTGTACTTCCTCGTGTCCACAAACCCCGTAAAATAAAGGAAATTGAGCTCGGCAATGCCGGTGTAATGGATAAATTCCTGACCGTCCTTGTCGGTTTTGGCGACGGTCTTCCAGATGTGCTCCATCGCCCCCGTATTGAGGTCTTTTTGGACCATAAGATGACCCCCATGCGTAACACCTTAATTTTACTAAAAAATTAGGATTTTGTCAAGGAAGGGCTTAAAAAGATTAGGTTTTTATGTGATATGAAAGTAGGGATCGAGCAAATCGGCGTCGGAGACCGTCTTGTTTTTGATGAGGCGGCCGTATTCGTCCTTGTTCGTCTCGGCGACGAGACGGGCCTTGACCATGTTGATGCGATGGTCACTGACCTTTTGCTGGAGTTGGACGCTGTGTTCCCGGCCGGCCATCGTCAGGTTGGCGCCGGCCTTTTCCCACCCCTGTTTCAGGGTGAGATCGTTTTGAAACTGGAGGGAGGCCATCTGCAATTTTTGGACGGCCCCCATGGCCTGCTCCTGCCTGAGCATGATCTGGGCATTCATTTGTGTGTAATTGACGGGGTCTGACATATTTTTTTAGTTGCCGAGCTCATTTGCTCTATTATTGATCATCATCATCTTCTTCTATGGTTATATCAATATCATAATTATTAATTGTTGGTGGAAGCTCTCCGGGGTCCGAGGTCCCTTCTTCCGCTATATTTTCAACTGTTCCTAGGGCCGTGTTCAAACCCGTATCGGCAGGGTCGCTGGGAGACCAGTTCGAATTAGATGCAGGGGGATCTATGGTGCCGCCGGCATTATAATAGGCTGAGGCATCATCCAGATTGACCTCGCCCCCATCTTCCTTCTTGATCCTTAGGTATTCGAGATAGAGCTCACGGACCTTTTCGTTGTGACGGTTTTGGATCTCGTATTCACGCAGATTCATCTCTTTACTGTGCATCTCGACCTTGGCCTCGGTCTTTTCGTGCTGGACCATGTAGAGGATGTTGGCCTGAAACATCTGGGTCGCCGCATTGAGACCGGCGCTGGCGACCATGGCATTGGACTGAAACATGGCCGCCATCGTGGTGGCCTGCGCCATGGCCTTCATGCCTTCGTTATTGGATGCTGTCGTTGTGTTATCGCCGCTCATAAAAAACCTCTCTTGTTACAGTCCTAAACAGGATTGGGGTTGTAGGTGTTGATATTATCGCTACCCTCGGCCTCGAGCTTGATCTCCATCTCCTCGTTGTCCAGGGCCTTCATGGCCTCGTCGTGGTTAAATTCGGCCTTTTCACGCTTGTAATCGATCTCCGCCATCGCGATGTCACGCTTGACATCAAGGGACTCGGTCTGCTGCATGTACATCAGGTTGGCCTGCTGCATCTGTGTCGAGGCCTGCAATTGGGACTGGGAGATCATGGCATTGGACTGGAAGAGGGTCGACATCTGCATGGCCTGGGCCATGTATTCCATCCCATTGGTATTTGCCGGCATTGTTGTTTCATCACCACCCATAAACACCTCTCTTTATATATTGGCCTCATTGGCCTCGAGCAGGATCTCCATCTCCTCATTGTCCAGGGCCTTCATGGCCTCGTCGTGTCTAAACTCGGATTTTTCACGTTTGTAATCGATATCGGCCATTGCGATGTCACGCTTGACGTCAACGGCGTCCAACTGTTGCATGTACATCAGGTTGGCCTGATACATCTGTGTCGAGGCCTGCAATTGGGCCTGGGCAACCATGGCATTGGACTGAAAGAGGGCCGCCATTTGGGTGGCCTGCGCCATGAATTCTATCCCTTTACTTGGTTGCGTTGTTGTTTCATCACCGCCCATAAAAGTCTCCGTCGTTAGTTATTTGTTTCTAACCAAAAATGTCCTCACCACCGCCAGAGCCGCCACCAAAACCGCCACCAAAGTACCCTTGGGGATCCTTTTGGATCGCGAATCTCTCATTGCGGATCTCGGCCCTTTCATTGCGGAGCGATTTCATATCCGCATCGTTTTTCAATTCGGCCTTTTCCAGATCCGCCTCTATCGCGGACAGGGCGATGGTCTCCTTGGTATCCAGCATCTCCAGTCCCAGCATGAGCTGGTTATTGGCCTGATGGATCTGAACACCCGCCATCGTTTGGGCGATAGTCACGCCGGCAAAGGCCTGAGTCATCGTCTTGTCGGCCGAGGCCATCGCGGTCGCAATCATCCCAGGATTGTTATCTGGCGGGGGGGGTAAGGTTGTGCTGCCCATAAAAACTCCTTTGTTTTCCTAAGCGGGTCTTCCTTCATTAGTTGTTGTCGGTTGTCCTTCTGCCGGTTGAGCTGGTTGTTCGCCGGCCGGTTGTCCCTCTCCCAGGCTTTGGGCCATGAGGGCGGCCATCCTGTCCCCAGACTCACTTTGCTGTTCATTAAACTGTATTCCCATGATTGTTTCCTGGTTTTCAGCGGCCTGTGCCGCAAAGACCGTCCCCATAATGGCTGTCCCTGCCCCGATGATCGAGGCCCCCGCATTGAGTCCCCCGGCCAAACCACCACTGGCGGCTGCACCGCCACCGGCGTCACCGCCGGAGGGTGCTGGAGTTGTTGTTGCTGGTGCGTCTGCTGTCATAAACTCTCCTTAAATCTCTCCTAGTTCGAGAGTGGCGTTATTCTCCACATCGGCAAAGATATCCTCTTCTCCCTCGGCCTCCAGATGGGCGGATTGCTCGACCAGACCATCCAGATCCGTTCCTGAAACGCTTGATTGCTGAAAACCGCTGGCGTCATAGGTCTCGCTGTGTCCCGGTCTCCAGTCCGTAATAAAGGGGTGTCGGCTCTGAGGGGAGGCGGCCTCCTGAAAGGCGGCGGCCTCTCTCTTCATCGCGTAGGAACTGGCCCACGCCTCGAGGTAACCCTCCGCACTGCCAAAGGTCCGATTGACTGCCGAGACAACCTTGGCCTGTGTGGTCTGGAGGACCATTTGCTGTTGCATGAGCTCGATCTGGGCCATGATCCCAGGACCGTACGCGCCCATCGCGGCTTCGACGCCGGCGCCACCAACAATAGGCGTGGGGTCTGTCATGACGCGTACTCCTTCGTATAGACGTGGGCATATCGGAGACAACACACCGGGAAAAAGCCCTTCACGTATTTTAGAAATTCTTTAAGGCTACGATGACCATTTTTCTTCCAACCCAGGGCCGTCATCTTGTCGTGGGGGATGATGGTGGGGGAGACCGCACGGGTGCCGCCGAGCCAGGGGACCAATTTATCAAAGCCCTCTTGAAAGAGGAAAATGGCCCTTTTTCTTATCTCGGGATCGACATCAGAAATGAGCGTGCGATGGAGGATGCCGACATTTTGCAGGAAAAATTCCCTTTTTTTGGAGTCATACCAGCCCTGGCCCCCGGCAATGGGACGACGTGTGTGTCGGATGACGGAGGATTCGATCAATCTCTGGGGGAGGTTTTTGTAAAAAAGAAGGGGATCTTGGATCCGTTTGAATAGAGAAAGGTTTTCCGGGACAAAGGAGCTATTGAGTTCCATATGAACACGACCCTGATCATCCACAAAACCGCTAATAGGGAGGAGAGGGCAGGATGGTGGGGTGTATTGGGATAATTCCTGACTATCGACAATAAAGATAAGGGGGCGATCGATAAAGGTAAGGGCCGGGGGCAGGGTCTTATGGTCTGCCACCACCTGCATGGAAGCCCCAATCCCCTTGGGTGTCTCTTCATTATATTGTAGGGCCAGATTCGTCATTTTTATCCCTCTGAAGGCTATATAAAGCAAACCCTGTGCCAATCGGGGGAACTCTCAAAAGACATTATAAGTACTTGAGTTTATTGTATTTTATTGGACATCCATCCAGTCGGATAGAGGGGAGAGGAGGGGGGAGATGGGGTATGGTCACCGCAGTTTGCGGCCTAAGGTCTACGCCACTTCCTTGGAGGGAGGCAGGGGGTATTTTATCTGAATAATTGGGATTTCTTGAAGTGAAGAGGGGGTAGAATGAGACAAAAAACTATGCGGGCCTGGATGGTTGCAATTGTTGGGACATCGTGGCGTTTCCGGCGGCATCATCCTCTTGGAGCATGGAGGCTGCGGCGGCATACTGTTCCTCGGCCTGCTCCTGATATTGGGCATTGACCATACCGGCAATTTGCCCCCCTTGGGCCTTACCGGCGGCATCTCCCTGGATGCCGGCAGTTGTGGCACCAGCAACGGCTGCGACAATTGCGGCAACGGCACCTGCTATAGCCCATCCTGCCATAAAGTTTGTTCCTTCTCTGGGAAAACCCCGATTTCCATATATAGGGGTTCCCCAAGATAGACTTATGCAAGTTGAATGCCAAAGGGGCACAATGGATAGTGATTATAACCAGTTGAATTTATTAAATAATATAAGGCATTACCCTTTTGGGGACGATCGCCTTTGGTGTCTCGAGACACCAGATTGTGAACAATTTATCGTTACTACTCAGGGGGAGATCCTGCTCTCCCCCTGAGCACCCCCATCGGATCAAGCACTTATACAGGATCGCTCACTCCGCCGCCCCAACAGGCAAAGCCTGATTGGGGCTTACTCGTTCGCTATCAGCAGGTGACCTGAGTAGTTACGAGTTATCGAGGCTTAAGAGGGAGGAGAACTCGCTTTGATTGTTCCGGGGAATATGATATAGTAAATTTCTATAACTCATTGAATTTACAGGTCAGACCATTAATTACTATACGATATCCCTGACCAGTATTAAGCAGATTTGGGCCTAATGAGGCTTGCGATGTATAGTGGCTTTTGGCCTGCTTAATATATGAAAATTGCCTTTATTGCCGCCATACCCATGGATCGCCTGGCCGGGGACCATCGTATTGCTGAGACGATGTCGCTACCCCTGGGTCCCCTGTATGTTGCCTCTTCACTCCAATCCATTGAAAAAGACCATGAAATTCGGTTTTTTAATCCGGGGGGGGAGATGAGGGCCTTTGGGCCCGATGTCGTGGCCGTGAGTGCCGTCTCCCAAAATTTCAATGAGGCCATTCGTATCGCACACAATGTAAAACAATGGGGGGACGTAGTGACGGTGATCGGGGGGCCCCATATCACGGCCCTCCCAGAAACCCTGCCCAAGAGTTTTGATTATGGGGTTGTCGGAGAGGGCGAGAAGACCTTTATAGAGCTCATCCGCTACTTGAAGAAGAGAGGACAAAGCCATTCTTTTAAACCAGAAAATATCAATGGTTTGGTCTATCATGAGGGGGACAAAAATGTCATCAATCCTGCAAGAGAAGAGGTTTCTCCGATGGATGTACTCTCCTTTCCCGATCGCCACACATGGGCGGCCCGTTTGGGGGTGGCCCATATCATGACCTCCCGTGGTTGTCCCTTTCACTGTTCCTTCTGTTCCGAACCTGTCCTTTGGAAAAAGTATCGGACCCACTCCGTGGACTATGTCATCCGGGAGATCAGGGATATCCAGAGGCACTTTAATCCGCCCCATCTTCTCATTGCCGATGACCTCTTTATCGTGGACAAAAAGCGTCTCATAACCATGGCTGAAAGGTTTGAGGCAACAGGTCTCAATCAGGAGATGGCCTTTAGTGCCTGGGGGCGCGTCAATCTCGTCGATGAAGACATGATTGACATCCTACGCCGCATGAATCTGATCTACATGGCCTTCGGTATCGAATCGGGCTCCGAATCTGTCTTGAAACATTTGAAGCCGGGGGTGAGCACTGCCATGGATCAAAGGGCCATTGATCTCTGTTATGATGCCGGGATCAAGGTGGGCTGTACCTTTATCATCGCCTCACCCGAGGAAACGACGGAGGATCTGGAGAGGACCTATAAATTTATCAAGCGCAACATGAATAAAATGACGGGCATAGAAATCAATCCCTGTATCCCCCTCCCGGGAACCCCCCTGTGGGAGTGGGCCTTCAGGAAAAAACTGGTGAGTCTGGATATGAATTGGGATCAATTAAAAGACTACTCCGTTTTCACCCATTTCGATCCCAAGGCCTATATTGTCTTAAACCCCCATTTTCATGAAAAAAAATACCAAGACTTTTTTCATAAACTGTCGGAACTGTATAGGGAGTATTTGGAACGCCCCGACATGAGGGAGCTCATCCTCTCTTACTGGAATCCCCGGTCGGAGACGATGGCCTTTCGGAGTTAGTAAAAAAATATGCCCATATATATTTTAGGAATCAATCTCAGTCACGATCGAAGCACCTGTCTCCTGAAGGATGGACAATTGGTGGTGGCCATCGCTGAGGAGCGCCTGGATCGCATCAAGCATTCCTTCGGGCGAACCCTTTACAATCAAGGCCATCGCATCGGACCCAAATTGCTTCCGTGGAAGGGGATTGGTTATTGTCTTGATTATTGCAATATTGGCCTGGATGATCTTGATCTCATCATCCTGGATCAGGCGGGTCCGCCCCTGCTCCTTCGTGATGTGGCCAAAGAGATCCCCATCAAGGACAAATCCAAGATCCGCACCCTTCCGCATCCCTCCCACCATCTGGCCCATGCCTACAGCGCCTATTTTTGTTCCCCGTTTAATGAAAGTGCCATTCTCATCGCTGATAACATTGGAAGCTATTTTAATGTGGAAGAGGAAAACGAGGGGGAGTCGGGATATTATGCCGACCATTTGTCCATCACAGAACTTTTCAAGACAATATCCAAGGCACGGGATATCGAGAATGAGTCCATATGTCTGGGGAGGATGTATCGCATCTCTTCCCTGTTGCTGGGATTTTATCACGAAAAAATAGGGGCGGGACAATTGGGTACCATCATCCAGTATCTGGATGAGAGTGGAAAAACAATGGGGCTCGCCCCCTATGGGGAGAAGAGGGGGGATTGGCCGCCCTTTGTGAGGATCAAGAAGGATAGTATCGACTATTCCCCCTTTTTGAATTGGCTGAAAAAAAGGGGATTGTATCCCCCAAAAAAGGTGGGCGATGAAAAGGGACGTTTCAAGTACCTCGTCCGCCGGCTTCTCTTGAAAGATCCCCGGAAGGAATTGACACAATTTCACAAAGACCTGGCCTATGCCGCTCAAAAAAATCTCGAAAAGGGGCTTATTTATCTCGCCAACAGGCTTTATGAGAAGACAAAAAGTAAAAATCTCTGTCTTGCGGGGGGGGTGTTTCTTAACTCAGTGGCGAACAAGAAAATACTCGATAAAACTCCCTTTCAAAATATCTTCATACAACCGGCCGCCACCGATGACGGTAATGCTATTGGGGCCGCTTTTTACGGCTGGCATCATTATCTCAGGAAATCTAAGAGATTTTGTATGTGTCATGCCTCGTTGGGAAGGCATTATTCGGACGAGGAGATTGAATCAATGCTCATTCAAAATGGGGTCATCGATTTTGAAAGGCTTGATGAGGAGGAACTTTTGAAATTTACGGCCGCCTCCCTTGCCGAAGGCAAGATTGTGGGTTGGATGCAGGGAGGGGCGGAGTTTGGTCCCAGGGCCCTGGGTCATCGAAGCATCTTGGCCGATCCAAGGCACCCCAAGATGAAAGACAGGCTCAATCAGAGGGTCAAGTTCCGCGAGGGTTTTCGTCCATACGCCCCTGCCGTTCTTGAGGAATACTCACGGGATTTTTTTGACATCAAGAGCACCAGTCCTTTTATGTTATTGGTGGCCTCTGTAAAGAAACCAAAAAGAAAAGAGATCCCTGCCGTCACACACGTTGATGGAACTGCACGTCTCCAAACAGTCAACAAGGCGCAAAACGGCCTGTTTTATGACCTCATCCATGAATTTTACAAGAAGACCGGTATTCCGATGATCCTTAACACCTCGTTTAATGTCAGGGGAGAGCCCATTGTGGAGACGCCACTCGATGCCCTCCTTTGTTTTTTGAAAACTGAGATGGATCTTTTAATCCTGGGTTCTTATGTGGTGAGGAGGGAGTTGTTTTCTGACGGCTTGATGAGTGAATTGATACCGCTACCTTTGGTGAGGGTCGTTTCAGACGAACAAAAAAATACAAAATATTTTCATATCGACAGTTTGAGACAGGATGTCGTCAATGTGACGACTGAGGAGGCGCTCTTTCTCCGGCATTGCAAAGATGATTTGACGGTTGTCCAGATTGTTCAAAAACTGGATCAGAAATCCCCCAAGTGGAGTTCCTCTCTCACATTAAATTTTCCCCATTTTATTCGTCAGATGTTTCGAAAGAGGCTGATTATTTTCAAGACACCTTACATGAAAAACATTAATCCTTCGGCCTCGTCCAGCCCAGATTTTTCATGACTTTTTCAGGATCTTTTCCCCTGCGACTGATGATGAGGCCCATATGCTCCAATGTCAGTTCAACGACATTGGGTATTTTACGAATTTCTTCGGCGATATCCCAGATTTCACACCCCAATTCCCGGGCCAAAGAGAGATAGACCTCAAAAGGATAAAGATCCACGCCGGCCCTTGCGGCCATAAGATCATGGGCATGGAGGCCCTTGATGTCCGGAGATAGAGGTCTTACGAGAATCTCTGTGAAGTTTAATATTTGTTTCAAGTCGATTGTATGATCGATGTTCTTCTTTTCGAGAAGGATAAGAAGGGCTTCAAGCTGGGCATTTCCGGCACCGCGTCCCATTCCTAAGAGACTCGCATCTACCCAATCACATCCAGCATCAATGGCGGCAAGCGAATTGGCCAGTGCAAGTCCCAGATGATTATGGGCGTGAAACCCGATGGGTTTTTTAATCTTTTCCTTGAGATGCGTGATGCAGTTTTTTGTTTCATCCGGGAGCAGTCTGCCAGCGGTATCCACAACATAGATGACATCCACATCCATCTCTTCAACTTGTTGGGCTGCATAAGTAATTTTGGACACTGAAAAAGAGGATGATCGAATCATTTGAAAAAATATTTCAAGGTCAAAACTCCGACATTGTTTGATAAATTTGCTGCATTCCCTGACATTATCAATGTTTGTTCCTATTCGTATAAAATCAAGATAAGGGGCAAGGGGTTCAATTTGTTCGATCGTGGCGATATGGGGAAGTGCCAGCATCCCGATCTTTGCCCTGCGAACAACATTGGCAACTGACTTTGCATACTCGACATCATGTGAGATGGATGAGATTCCGTATTCCTTGGCTCCGACACTTATGCCATGCCCTATTTCAATATATTGCAGGCCTGCTTCATCGAGGCAGCTGGCAATATTCGCGGCCTGATCACAGGTGATCTGAAAATGGGTCATGTAACTGCCGTCGCGAAGGGTGACATCCATGATGTGGGGGGTCTTGTTTTTTGTCATTATTTTTTCTTTCCGGCAATCAATTTGTTTAAATGACCGGGTAGTGTTTTTTCGGCGGGTTTGTTAGCTATCACAAATGAACTTTCGATTTTGCTGATTGTGGGTTTGAACATGGCATCGGTTTGTTTTTTTCTAGTTTTTTGTTTGGCCTCCAAGAAGAGAAGTTCTCTTCGATAGAGGGGTGAGGGGTAATTCACAAAGAAATTCTTGATGGAGATTTTAAAGGCCTTTGTAAGGACAAAATGGTCATCAACAAATTTCCCCAACTTTTTTGCATTTTCGAGCATGTCCTCAAATATTTTTTCCGAGACAGTGGTTCTTGGATATATTTTGGTTTTAATTAGTTTTTTAAGTTCTTCAGGTTTCCAAGGCCCCTCCTTGATGGTCATGGGGTCAAAGGGGGTTTGTACCCTTCCATTGTATCTGAAGGGAGTCTTTTTCAACCAGTCCTTTTTGGTGATTTGATAGGAACCCTTTTTTTGACGGGATGAATGAAAGGCCTCTACCCACTGATCCTTGCTGTATTTTTCAAAATTGACAAAACCATTGTGATACATCTCCTCGATATCCTGCAAGGTCCATTCAAGCAACTCGTTTCCATCCTTATCTTTTGAGCAAATGCGCTCCCAAATCCACTCCATCGGGTCTTTCATGATCTGTATAGTATCGTTGTTTTTAAATCTTGTCAAAGGCTTGAAATGTCAAAAGAATTGGATTGAAAATGAAGATTGTTTGGGTTAGCCTCTCCCTCCCATGAAAGATCTGGTACATAAGATGCTGTCAGGTGATCCCGTCGCCCTGTCACGATTGATGAGTTTTATCGAAAACAACACCCAGGAACGCCTGTCCGTTATGACGGCGGTTCAGGAACATTGCGGTGCCCTCCATTGTATTGGAGTGACGGGGCCCCCCGGTTCTGGAAAGTCGACCCTTGTAAATCACCTCATTGCCCAATGGCGACAACGGGGAAAAAAAGTAGGAGTGGTGGCCATTGATCCCTCCAGTCCCTTTTCAGGGGGGGCTGTCTTGGGAGACAGGATTCGCATGCAGGAACATGCCGGCGATGATGGCGTCTTCATTCGTTCCCTCGGGAGTCGTGGCAGTCGAGGAGGGCTTTCGCGTTTTACGTGCGAGATTGTCAAACTCTATGATGCCTATGGCATGGATATCTGCATCGTCGAGACCGTGGGTGTCGGTCAGACGGAGCTCGACATCATGGGAATTGCCGACACGACCCTCGTTGTCCTGACCCCCGAATCCGGCGATACGATTCAAACGATGAAGGCGGGGATCCTGGAGATCGCCGATATTTTTGTGGTCAACAAATCAGATCGCCCCGGGGCAACGCAGATGCAAAAAGGCCTTCAACAAATGATTAAAATGGGTCCTGAAGATCCCCAAAAAAACTCGTGGTGTGTTCCTGTCATCTTGACCAATGCTCTCAAGGGTGAAGGGATTGAAGAGGTTCGCAAGGATGTTGAAAGACATCTTGAAATGACACGCAAAAGTCCCCTTAAAAAAAGTGAACAATCCAAGACGACAAAAAATGAATTTAGGGAAATTGTCCTTTCAATTTTAGGAGAACGAGTGGACGAATGGACCTCAAGCCATACTGATAAATTTTCTAAGACAGAAGAGATCAATCCTTATCGATTGGCTCAAGATTTTTTAAAGGAGAAGAAATGGGACAAACAATAATTTCGCAAAATCCTGCCACCCTGGAATCCTTGGGTGAAGTCAATATCGGTATGCGCGAACAAATAGAGGCTGCCGTGGAAAAGGCCACCATTGCCTCAAAGTCCTGGGCGGCCCTGGATTTTCCCCAGCGCGCTCGATTTATTTACAAATTGCGCGATCTTATTTGCCGGGAAAAAGAGGGGCTTGCCGAATTGATCTGCAAGGAAAACGGCAAACCCATGATCGAGGCCATCGTGGCCGATATCTTTCCCGTCTTGGAGTTGGCGACATACTTTGCGAAAAACACATACAAACTTCTACGACGCGAAAAAATATGGCTGGGAAAATGGTCTCTTATGGGGCGGGAAAGCTATATTGAGTTTTACCCATTGGGGATTGTGGGAATCATTTCCCCCTGGAATTATCCCTTTTCCATCCCTTGCGGTCAGATCATCATGAGTTTGATGGCGGGGAATACAGTCGTCTTGAAACCCTCCGAATATTCACCGTTGGTGGGCCTTCGGATCGGCGAACTTTTTAAAGAGGTGGGTATCCCCGAGGGGGTGGTGAATGTCGTGACGGGGGATGGACGCACCGGGGCCATGCTTGTTGAATCCAAGGTCGGCAAGATCTTTTTTACGGGAAGCGTCAATACCGGGAAAAAAATCATGGAGAGCGCCGCTAAAACATTAAAACCGGTGACACTGGAACTAGGCGGCAAGGATCCCATGATTGTCTGCGAGGATGCCAATCTTGAGATTGCCTCGAGTGCGGCCATTTGGGGCGGTTTTACCAATAGCGGACAGGTTTGTGCCTCTGTGGAACGCCTGATCGTCCATGAAAAGGTGATCGACTATTTTCAAGACCTTTGTGTGCAAAAGGCCCTGAGATTGCGCCAGGGCAATGGGATGGATCCCGAGATCGAGATTGGGGCCATGACCAATCGGATGCAATTGGAAAAGGTCGAGGCCCAGGTTGAGCGGGCCAAGAAAGAGGGGGCGGAGGTCCTGGTCGGTGGAGAAAGGGAGATGCAGTTTCAGGGGCATTTTTTCAAACCCACGCTCTTAACCCATGTCCATCCCGATATGGAAATCATGCAGGAAGAGACGTTTGGTCCCGTGATCCCCATTATCGCCTTTAAAAACGACAAGGAGGCGATTGAGATAGCCAACAATTCACATTATGGCCTGACGGCCTCCGTTTGGAGCAAAAACCTTTCTCGTGCCCAGTCCATCGCGTCTCAAATCGAGGCGGGAACCGTCATGATCAATGAAAATGTCTATACCTATGCCTTAAGTGAAACCCCATGGGGAGGGCCGAAGGATTCGGGGATTGGGAGGACTCATGGGAAATATGGGTTGTTGGAGATGGTGGAATGGCGCCATATTCACATCAATAGGGCCACCCGCGTGAAAAATTTTTGGTGGTATGGTTATAATTACGCAAAGTATCAATTTATTTTGAGACTGTGTGATTTCTTTTTTGCGCCGCGTCTCTGGCAACGCCTCTTATCACTGTTCAAGGTTATTTGGTGGGGGACGCGCCTTTAAAGGCCTCTTCTAGGCGGGCAGAGACCTCTTCTATGTCATGCCCCATAGATTCCTGGATTTTTTCGAGACAGAGTTCAGAGAGTATCTCTGCATGTTCAACATAAGCCCCAAAGAAACACGACATCCCCATGCGGACCTCGATAGTAGAGCAGCGTCCTTCATGCAACATGCTGGTGAAGGTATGGGCCCAAAACATGTCGGGGTTGGATGAGGTTAAGGAACGCTCGTAGATATCAAGACCGTTGGACAAAAATAAGAGTTTGTCACTTTTATAAAGCTCCAAGAGACCTGTTCTTATAAACGGGACTTCTTTTGCGAGTTGTTTTTCCAGACCTTTGTTGACCTTCGCGAGGCATGACAGGTGAAAGGCCATGAGGATGTTCAATTTTTCAATATGAGTCGGTTCGAAGACGGGGAGGGGAATACTCTTCTCCATAAGGGTAGTGAGGTCTCCCTGATAAGAGTTCATCAGATCGTCAAAGACCTGAAGAACGGAGTTTCGGAGAAAGAGATAGAGTCCTATTGTCTTCAAGGTTAACTCTGAAATAGTTGTTGGGGGAAGGGGCTTGAAAGAGTCCTGATGGAGCAGGTAAAACCTGAATTGATGGCATTTTTGACAGAAGACAGGACCGATGGCAGAGGAGCGCCCACACGCTGGACACCCCTCGATCTTATCTGAGTCGGGACGACCCAAGAGTCTTTTAACGAGCTTTACAAGACCCATTTAGTCAATCATTACCATTCATTAGAATCGATGGCAAGGAGATTAGATGGC
Source organism: Deltaproteobacteria bacterium RIFCSPLOWO2_02_FULL_50_16 (assembly GCA_001798715.1). Lineage (GTDB taxonomy): Bacteria > UBA10199 > UBA10199 > 2-02-FULL-50-16 > 2-02-FULL-50-16 > 2-02-FULL-50-16. The sequence continues at coordinate 35,023 of MGSF01000003.1, forward strand.
CCAATCTTTTATCTGATCCACTTTGCCCAGGGCCCATTTTTTCAGGTGTGAGAAATCGCCGCGAAGGGTATCGACCACTTTTTTTCCGGCGTTGTAGATCTTTTTTCCCTTATCATAAATTTGCTTTCCCATTTGATAGGCACGAACCAGGGGGGCCAGCGCGGGGCCGATCCCCGGAAGGGCCCCGGCTAGGAGGGAAGGCAACCAGGATTTGGCTATCTTCAGTAGACCCTTTCCAAAAAATTTTAAGGCCCCTTTAAAAAAACCGCCCAACTGGGACCACCAACTACGATACATGCTTTTATAAAGGGAGTGATGGGCGTCGAGTCTTTGATAATAGAGTCCCAGTTGCTGTTGGGCCTCAAGGGTTGTGGGGGGATTATTTTTAATAACAGATTCAATCTCCTTTTTCTCGCCATCGTAAATCTCTTTAAGACGCCCGGTGACCAGGTCCTTCATCTCACCTTTTTTTAGCCCCGCCTCTTGGCGCAGGGCGTCGATCTGGCTTCTCTTCTCTTTTTCGCTTAGAGCCGTATCGGCGGCGATGGCCTCTACCTTTTCGGTGAGTGCGGCAAGGTCGATGGGGGGCCACAGTTTTTTCTCCAGTCTTCCGATCTCTTCCTTGATCTTGGCACTCTCTTTTTCTTTCTCCTCCGCCGATTTTGACGGATCCTCTTCAATGGCGAGAAGATTTTTTTGAAGTTCGGCAATCTTTTGGAGGGTTTTTTCCCTTTCGAAGTAAAGCCTTTGATTGACCTCTTCCAATCGAAGCAGCGTCTTTTTTGAAAAGGTGTAAATTTTTTCCTGGAGCTGAAATTCGCGGGTTTGAATTTGTCTGGGGGTGTTGAGGAGGGGAGGTTGTATTTGAAAAAATGATTGTTGGGATTCTAGTAAAACAAGGGATGTCACTCCGTGGGGAATGGTCAGAGACCGTGTGGATTCAGTGGATGTGGAGAGGATGGGATCCAGTGTCATAGGGATTCTCCTTGGGTAAAGGTGTTTGTGTTGCAAAAAAGATATAGCAAGGACTGTGCCAAATAAAAAACAGGGTTTGTTTCCTGAAATGATTGGGAAAATTGCTGTTTGTCAAAAAAACAGGAAACTCTGTGGGTTTGAAACCGAAGACTTAAGGGTTTCAATTTAGAACACCCCATCAAGGGGCCATGTTTGAAGGGACTCTCATGATGCAATATCAAGAAAACCCAACAAATTAAATCAGTTAGCTGTGTTTTCACGTTGACAGCAGGGGCAAATTGGTTTAAATTAGACTTGATTTCGTTATTCCAGAAGGTAGTGAACAGGGGGTCTTGGAGAGGATATTGGCTGAATGGCTTTGATTTTTCACCAGTTTAGAAAATTAGGCACTATATCTCTGCTTTTGTTGCTTTTTCTTGCGAGGCCGTTTCCTGCCTCTGCGGCAACGACCGCGTCCGGTCAGACCTTTATTCCCGCTATTGACGACAGTCATTATATTACGACTTATGGTGCGGAGACCTTTCAACAGTGGCAATTTCGTGGGGGTCTCTATCTCAATTATGCCCGTGATCCCGTCGAGTTTGGAACGGGGGGGATTAGGCGGTCCGGCATCGTGGATGACCTCCTCATGGCGGATGCCTTTTTCTCGATCGGTATCTTTGACTGGTTCCAGGTCGGTCTCGATGTCCCCGTGGCCCTGTACATGACCTATTATGACCCCAATAGCCCCCTGCAACCCAATCCCCCCAAACAGACGATCACCCAGCTGGGGGATGTCCGTTTTGAGATGAAGTTCAGGCTCCTTGATATCTATAAACACAGTTTTGGCGTCTCCCTCCTTCCCTTTGCGACCTTTCCCACGGGGGATGGGGATAAATTCATCGGCAACAACACCTTCTCCGGGGGTCTCAAGGTCATTGCCGAGGGCAATATCAGGGATCGATTTTGGATTGCCCTCAATCTGGGTTATCAGATTCGCGATGCCATGCAGCCCGCCACCAATCTTCTGCAGGATGACTATTTTCTCTATGGTTTGGGGATGAGTTTTAAGGCGGTGGATTGGTTGTATATCATTGGGGATCTCTACGGGGCGGCCGTGGCCAAGCAGATGTTTTCGAATGCCGTTGAATCTCCGCTGGAAGGGGCCCTGGGTCTTCGTTTTATCCCCATGGAGGGATTAAAAATTACGGCAGGGGGGGCCATAGGATTTACCCGGGGTTATGGGACCCCGGAATTTCGTGCCATTTTAGGGGCGAGTTATACAAAACCGCGTGTTGTAGCCTTACCTGAACCGCCGCCACCGCCGCCGGCGCCTGTTGAAATAAAGCAAAAACAGATCGTCATCACAAAGAAGATTCACTTTGAATTTGATAAGGCCACTATCCGTCCGATCTCATTTCACATCATGGATGCGATTGCTGATATTTTGCAGAATAACCCCAATATCCTGCGTGTGAGCATCGAGGGACATACGGACTCGAAGGGAAGCGATGAATATAACCAGAAACTCTCGGAAGACCGAGCCAGTGCCGTCCGTGGATATTTGATTGCCCATGGGATTGACTCTTCGAGGTTGGTGGCCGTCGGACAAGGAGAGAGCCAACCCATTGCCACCAACGAAACGGCCCTGGGACGGGCCCGCAATCGTCGTGTCGAATTCCACGTCGAAGATGCCTCTGCTGAAACTATTTCTGAACCTGTCGATGAATCAACAGGGGGGGGCGATCAGGGGGAAACTCCCCAGGAAACCCCTGCAACACCTGAGGCGTCCGCCCCTCCTTCTTTACCGGACGAATCTTCTCCCCCCCTTCCTTCAAGTCCTGAACCCCCTGCGACGACCGGGGAAGAATCGGCACCCTAGTCTTGTCGCGTCTCTTTATCTGTGTTAGTCCTTTGACGTGGCCTTTTTAGAAAAAAAATCTGATCCCAGTTTCATTTCTACGGATCCCTTAAAAACACCCGTCCGCTATTTAAAAGGTGTGGGACCCTATATCAGCGATCTCTTGGCCAAAAAGGGTATCCTGACCGTTGAGGATCTACTTTTCTTTCTTCCCTATCGTTATTTGGACCGCCGTCGAGTGGATACAATAAGAGAAGTCCAGGAAGGGTGCGACAGGACGATTGTTGCCTCCATCGTCACCTGTGGGATGGCCTTTGGCCGCGGACGGAGAAAGATCTATGAGATGATTATCACGGACGGAACAGGGGTGATGGAGGCCAAGTGGTTTCATTTTAATCATCGATACATGCTGGGCGTTTTCAAAAAGGGCATGACACTCTTAATCTCCGGTGAAGTGACCCTTTTTCGCGACCAAAAGCAGTTTATTCACCCCGATATTCAAATATTGGAGACCGATTCCCATCAAGAGGCCTCAAGTGTTGAGGCTCCGGGCATCCTTCCCTTGTATTCAAATATTCAAGGGATGGGCCAGAAGACAATTCGGAAGATTATTCACAATGCGATCTCTTCCTACGCGCCCTCTCTTCCCGAATCTCTTCCCCCCGATATAGTTGAGAGGTTGAAACTGCCCTCCTTAAGGGAGAGCCTTGAATTCATCCACCAGCCGAATGGAGAGATGGGCCAGGAAGACCTTGACCGCCAGTCAACGCCTTTTCATCGCCGACTCAAATTTGAAGAACTTTTCTACTTACAATTGGGTTTGGCACTGAAGAAAAAAAGTGTGGAAAGGGAAAAAGGAATTTCTTTTTCCCTCTCCTCAAGTCTTGCGGACCGGTTTAAATCCATCCTTCCTTTTGAACTCACGGCGGCACAACGACGCGTGATCAACCAGATTTCTCTCGACATGAAAAAAGACAGACCCATGAACCGTCTCCTCCAAGGTGATGTAGGGTCGGGAAAGACCATTGTCGCCTTGTTGGCCGCCTGTATTGCCATGGACAATGGATATCAGGCAGCCCTCATGGTACCCACTGAGATATTGGCAGAGCAACATTACAACACCCTGAGAAATCTCCTAAAAAATACCTCATGGCAGGCCCTCCTCTTAACCAGCCGTCTTATTCCCAATGAAAAGAAGAAGAGACTCTTGAAGATTGAAGAGGGAACGGCCTCATTGGTCATTGGAACCCACGCCCTCATTCAGGAGGGTGTGAATTTTAAAAACCTGGGGCTTGTGATCATCGATGAACAGCACCGCTTTGGCGTCCTTCAAAGGGCCGCCCTCAAGAAAAAGGGAGTCAGTCCGGATATCCTCATTATGACGGCCACCCCCATTCCTCGAACACTGGCCATGACCCTCTATGGGGATCTGGATTTTTCAATCATTGATGAGATGCCACCAGGGCGGCCTCCCATCGTCACCCGTGTTGTTTCGGAAAAGGAGGGTGACAAGATCTTTGAGGTCCTCAGGCAACTTATCAGTCAAGGGGAACAGGTCTTCATCGTCTATCCATTAATTGAGGAAAGCGAAAAGTTGGATTTGAAAAATGCGACGGATATGGCCCGCCATCTCCAAAAAGACATCTTTACCGATTACAGGGTGGCGCTCCTTCATGGAAGGATGGATTCAGATGAAAAGGAAAGAATTATAAAGGGTTTTAAGGAGGGAGAGATCCAGGTCTTAGTCAGTACCACTATTATCGAGGTGGGGATCGATATCCCCAATGCCACGTGTATGGTGATCGAACATGCCGAGCGCTTTGGCCTCTCCCAACTCCATCAGCTTCGAGGGCGCATAGGAAGGGGAGAAAAACGCTCTTATTGTTACTTGATTCATGCCCCCCGGATGACCCTGGAGGGGAAACA
>MGSF01000004.1:0-1513 GCA_001798715.1 Deltaproteobacteria bacterium RIFCSPLOWO2_02_FULL_50_16
TGGGGAGGGTGAATTTTTGAGTCAGATGTGTCATGGAGGCTAGAGAAAAACTGTGGTTTCTCCGTTGAAAAGTCAATTAAAAACTTGATTTTATCTTCCCCTCACCCTACTTTTAAAAATTGAGAAAGAGGTCGGATGAAATGATCGAAATCTTGCTTGTCCGCCATGGCCAGACAGAATGGAATATTCAAAAAAAGGTCATGGGGGATCTTCCCATCCCCCTCAATCGAGTGGGGCGTCTTCAAGCCAGGGACTTGTCCAAGAAACTCAAAGGCATCCCTCTCACAGCCTGCTATACGAGTCCCGTCAAGAGGGCCCTTGAGACGGCCGCAATCATCCTTAAGGGGAGATCGGTACCTCTCATCAAAGAGCCTTGTGTTGCCGAGATCGATTATGGAGAGTGGCAGGGAAGGAGTTTTAGGGAGATCTCCCACGAACCACAGTTTGTCACCTATTTTACCCGCCCCAGCCGTTCCCTCCCCCCCAAGGGAGAGTCCATGAGACAGGTGCAACGACGTACCATCGCCTTTATTGAGAGGTTACGGCGCCGGCATAAAGAGGGGCGTCTCTTGGTTGTTTCCCATGCCGATGTCATCAAGGCGATGATCGTCAACTATTTGGGTTTGCCCCTGGAGGAACTGCATCGTATCCGTATTGATAATGGTTCGATGTCGCTTTTGTGGTTTGATGGAAAATTGGAACGTGTTTTATCCATCAACTCCCACAATCACATAGAGACCTATTTTGGACAGGAGCTTTCGATCCCCAAAAAAATCCGCCAGAAGGCCTTTGCTGTAAAAAGGGCACGACACTAGCAGTTTGTCAACATCCTGCTAGGCGTTCTCGGCCCGCTTTAAGGGAATTTTTCCCAAATACTCATCCTGAGAAAAATCATCGACCTTGATGGCGTCGTTACGGAGTTCTTCCGCCTTTTGGATCAGGGCGAGTTCTTCCTGTGTGAGGATTCCCTTTTCTACCGCCTCTTTTATCAGGGACGGACCCATCTTCTTCTTGGGCAGTTGCCGGGCCTTGACGGCCTGTTTGACCTTCCCAAGGATCTTCTCGGCCTGCGAAATGGTCTTGAAGGCCGTGTCAATGCGGTTCAAGGCATCCCCCACGGTCTTGGAGTAATAAATCCCGTCCGTCAGGCGGTCCCGCTGCTCCCCGTCTTTTTGGATGAGCGTGGCGATCTGATTGAGGATCTTGTCGGAGACCCCATTGCCCAAGGAGTTGAGTTGGCTCCAGAGGCGGACGGGGCCAGCAAAAAACCAACCCAGTCCCGGGAGGGCAATATTCCTATAAAGACCATCGAAGGCCTTTTGGATCTCGGTAAAGGCATATTGCATGGCAAAGTGGATGAGGGGGAGGTCTTCCTTGCGACGCCCCTCGGCCTCGTACCGGCGGAGGGCGGAGAATCCCAGGTACATCCATGAAAGGATATCGGCCAGGCGTCCTGTGACCATCTGTCTGGATTTTAGGGTGCCCCCGAGGCCGCCCATGGCGAGATCGGCCA
>MGSF01000004.1:1551-10520 GCA_001798715.1 Deltaproteobacteria bacterium RIFCSPLOWO2_02_FULL_50_16
TAGTATTTTGACGTGGGTCCCCCAACAGGGGCCGAAGTGAGGAGGCCCCGTGTTACACTCAGGAGGACGGCCCGGAAGGAATTACGCACCACATGCCCGATGTGGCCCCAGAAGGCCTGATCAAACCCCTTGGCATCCTTCTTCTCGATCGAATCCACTTCCTTGAAGGCGTAGGGATGGGCCCGCAAGGCCCCCTGTCCGAAGATCATCAGGGTGCGTGTCAGGATGTTGGCTCCTTCAACAGTAATACCAATGGGCGCGCCAATGTACATATTGGCCAAGAGATTGCGGGGGCCTCGTGAGATCCCCTGTCCGCCGACGACATCCATGGCATCTTGCAAGACCTTTCGGCCCAGCTCGGTCTGATTGTATTTGGCGATGGCGGTGATGACGGGGGGTTTGATCCCCTTGTCCAGACCGCCGCAGGTAAAGACGCGGTTGGCCTCCATGAGGTATGTCAGTCCAGCGATACGTCCCAAGGGTTCGCGTACCCCCTCAAAGTTTCCAATGGATATCCCAAACTGTTTGCGAATCACGCAATGGGCGCTGGCGACACGGGTGCAGAGCTTGACCCCTCCCACACTTTGGGCGGGGAGGGACACGCCGCGACCGGCGGCCAGACACTCCATGAGCATTTGCCAACCCCTGCCGGCGCCTTCGAGTCCTCCGACAATGTAATCGACGGGGATGATCACATCATGCCCCTGGGTCGGACAGTTATAAAAGGGGACACTGATGGGATCGTGGCGGCGACCCACAACAACCCCGGGGAGATTGGAGGGGATGAGGGCACAGGTGATGCCGATTTCGCTGTTGCCCGTTTTGAGCAGATTGTCGGGGTCTTTGAGCTTAAAGGCGATGCCCAAGAGAGTGGAGATCGCGGCCAGCGTGATCCAGCGTTTGTCCCAATTCATCTTGATCTTGAGTGAGCCATCATGGTCCTTGAATAAAATTCCTGTTGCCTTCATGCCCCCGGCATCACTGCCGGCGGTGGGTTCCGTGAGGCCGAAACAGGGGATGTGTTCCCCAGAGGCCAATTTGGGGAGGAGTTCATCTTTCTGTTTTTGGGTCCCGTAATGGCTGATGAGTTCGGCGGGTCCCAGGGAATTGGGGACCATGACGGTGATGCAACCTGTGGCGCTACGGGAGGCGAGTTTTTGGAGGACGGAACTCGCGAGATAATTGGAGACGCCTAGTCCCCCGTATTTTTTCGAGACGATCATTCCTAAAAATTTCCCCTTCTTGATTAGGTCCCAACTTTTTGGAGAGATGTCCTTGTTTTGCCAGATCTCCCAGTCGTTTAAGGATTCGCAGAGATCATTCAAGGGGCCTTCTAAAAATTTTTTCTCCTCAAGGGTCAGTTGTGGATAGGGTTCATTGAGCAATTTTCCAAAATTCGGTCTTCCCGAGAAGAGATCCTTTTCGACCCACACGACACCGGCCTCGAGGGCGACACGCTCGGTGGCGGAGATCTTGGGCATGAACCCTTTCATGAGCTTCATGAGCGGGCGGGAGATGAGGAGTCGTCGGAGGAGAAAGATATTGAAGATCGCGGCCAGCACAATATAGAGAGACAAGCAGGGGAGGGGGGCCTTCAATCCAATGAGTAGGGCGGCAAGGGCCAAGGACCACACCCAAAGCCTGGCCCCCACATAACCCAAGGCCAGAAAGACGAGGACCGATCCCACGATTGTCCACGTCAGATTGTCTCCCAGAAAGGCACCGTAAAGGGCATTGAATATTTCCACGCGACACCTCCAAGAATTGAGATTAATGAACCACGGCTCATTTCTACGACACAACGCGTTAGTTTGCAAGCATTTTTAAGAATGTCTAAAAAGTTTTAGTGAAATCAATAAGTTGTAGAATACTGTTTTTTTGCCAAGAAATGTGTTGAGTGAATAGTCATTCATTTTCCATCAACGCACTCCCCCGTCTATCGGCGCAGGGGCATACGACTCCGGAAGGGTTCTTGTCGTTCCCTCTCTCTGTGATGAGGGTGGTGAGGATCGCCGCTGTAGGGTTTCCGTACGGAACGCACCTCTCGCAGTCCGATCCATCGTCCGGGGTTGGGCTCGGGGTGGGGCTCGTAAAATGTCAGATAATGGGAGGGGGCTCGGATCCCTGGTAGCGGAGTGGGTTGACGCAGGTGGGCCTCCAGGAGTTCCCCTTTGAGTTCCATGGGGCGGGAATCGAGGCGTTGCAGGACGAGGGTATGGCCGTTCTGTGTGTGGGTGTGGGGGATTCTGTATCGGGACAGATCTTCATAAACCTCCCTTAAAATGCTTTCTTGCGAATACCAAGATCTTGAGGTGTCCCGTATTTGGTCAGTCATACTTGTCACAAGGAGGCCACCGGGATGGAGTTGGTTATAGAGATGGACGAGGAGGGCCAGGGGATTGGAGATGTATTGGTTCATCTCGACGGAGACGATCATATGGGCCGGTCTGGGGAGGGAGATGTGGAGCCCATCGCCAATGAGATAGTGAATATCGTGCTGGGGCTCCGGTGTCTCAGGGTGGTTCCAGAGAAAACGATGAGTTTCTGGAGAGACAAATTGGAGGTGTCTCTCCGGGGGAAAGAGGTCGTTGACATAGAGATCAAGATCAGGGCGCCACTTTTTGACATCCACGGCAAAGGCCCCAAATCCGCCCCCCCAGTCGGCGACCAAGGCCCCGCGGGGCAGACGTCTCACAAGACGGCCCAGGACGGTTTCTTCCCACGGGGGGTGGATGCTTGCCCTTGTGAGGGGGTCGGGACCGAAGAGGTCTTCGTTATATTGCTCAAAACCCCTATTGTCGACATAGGTAAAAGAGGCCGGGGTGTAGACATGATCGGTGGAGAAAAGGGGCAAGTCGGCATGGCCCAAGAGATATCTTTTGAGGGGCTCCGCTCTCTCTGAGAGGGAAGGATCTTCCTGGGCCAGATAATGAACGACTTCAGCGATAGGGGGGATGACGAGGGGGTCGAACAGAGGGGCGTATTTGTGAATGTAGAACAGGGTGAATTGCGGATCTGAGTCTTCCAGGATTTGGAGAACGATCCCTAATTGCGGGTGTGTCAAAAAGACGGTGGGATAGCGTCCTTCCAGTCGTTGATAAATTTCCACGACCGAAGGGGGTGTCGTTTTTTTCGCAGACCAGGCGCCGAATCCCCCGCCCATGACTTGATCCCTCAATGGAAGAGGGGGTGGAGGCAACAGGGCCTGGTGCCATGACAGGTGCCAGAGTTCTTGAGTCTCTGCCTCAATCGGTCTTTGATCCTCTCTAGAAGGGAGGGTGGCTCCTTGGGCCTCCAAGGCGGTCAGGATCTCTCGAAGATCGCTCGGGGAACGATAAGGGATCAGTCGTCCCGAATGGGATCGGAGGAGGGGCAGGACATGTCCTCGAAGATAGCTGTCTTCCCCCCTCTCCCCTGGAGTGGTCCGTGGAGGATCTTCGGGGATGGCAAGAGTTGGCTGAATGAGATTAAGGGTCACCCGTGGTGCCATGGACCTCCCTCTCGTGGACCTCCTTTCGGTTATATGAGTGAAATTGTTGCTGATTCTTTTTGGCAAGGGGAGGGATGGGTTGAGAGAAGTCGGGCTTGAGGTGAGGGGCCTTTCATGCTAGTACTTTGAAAATACTTATTTTTTAGGTTATGGGACAAAAGCCACCCCCCAAAGATAGGGAGTCGATGACGGTTGCCGCATTGGAAGACGAGATCCACCGGCACAACCGCCTTTATTTTGAGGACAATGCCCCTGTCATCAGTGATGAGGATTTTGACCGCCTTGTCCGTCGTCTCCGAAAAATCAAGCCGGACTCCCCCATCCTCCACGAGATACCCTCCGATACCAAGACCTCGATCAAGGGTTTTAAAAAGATTCGTCGTGAGGTTCCCATGCTGTCCCTGGATAAATGTTATTCTGAAAAAGAGCTTTATCAGTGGGCCGAAAAATTTGAGGGGGATGTGATGGGTTCCCCCAAGATTGATGGGTCTGCCGTGGAATTGCGTTATGACGAAAAAGGACATCTCAGCCTCGCCGCCACACGGGGGGAGGGGATCGAGGGGGAAGAGATCACGGAGAATGTGAAGAGGATTGCGGATATCCCTCAAAAAATCCCCCCTCACCCCCCTTTGCCAAAGGGGGGACAGTTTCCCTGCTCTTATCCCCCTTTTTCAAAGGGGGGTGAGGGGGGATTGGAGATTCGGGGGGAGATTTATATGAGGCTCTCCGTCTTTCGCACCTTTGATCAGGATTTTGCCAATCCCCGCAATTTGGCGGCGGGGGCCTTAAAGCAAAAGGACCCTGACATGACGAAGAAATATCACCTCTCATTTTTCGGATACGATGTCTTGGGCGTGGATCTGCAGACAGAGGGCGACAAGAAGGCCTTGTTGGAACGATTGGGGATCCCCACTGTTCCCATGGAAGTAGTTCAAAAAAAAGAGATGCAAAAGTTTTACGAAAAGCTGCTGACCCAGCGGGAGACCTATGACTTTGAGACCGATGGTATTGTTTTTAAGGCCTTTGAGATCAAGGAGCAGGGGCGCTTGGGGATGACGGCCCATCATCCCCGTTATGCCATTGCCTACAAATTTCAGGGGGATTCGGGGACAACAAGGGTCAAGGATGTCGAGTGGAGTGTCTCCAGGACTCAGGTGATCACCCCTGTCTGCATTGTGGAACCTGTTAGACTTTCTGGGGCCTCGGTCTCCCGTGCCTCCCTGCACAATGTGGGGTTGATGCGACAGCATGGGCTTCGTATAGGATCCCAGGTGATGATGGTGAGACGAGGGGGGGTCATCCCTTATTTGGAATCTGTGATCGAGGAGGGGAGGGGGGCCCCCATGACACTTCCCGAAAAATGCCCTTCTTGTGGGGCCCCTACCGAGGTGAGGGATGATTTTCTTTATTGCACCAATAAAGAAAATTGTTTTGGGACGAGAATCGGTGTCTTGGAACATTTTGTCAAGGCCATGGAGATCGATGGTTTTGGGAGAAAGCTGCTCGAAAGACTCTATGAAACAGGGCTCGTCAAGGATCCTGCCGATTTTTATCGATTGAAATCGGAAGACCTCCTGGATTTGGAACGCATGGGCGAGACACTGGCCACCAAGCTCATTGGAAATATCCGGGCCAGGAGGCGCCTTCCTGCCGATCAATTCTTGAGGGCCTTGGGGATTCGAGAGTTGGCCCAACATGCCTCTAGGCTTTTGATCCAACATTTTCACACCCTGGACCGTCTCATGGAGGCCACCGAGGGAGAGATCGCGGCCCTTCATTCCTTGGGGGAGGTGATTGCCCGGGAGGTGGTTTCTGGGTTGCGGGCCAAAAAGGGCCTTATTGCCCGATTGAGGCGTTCTATCACCCTGATTGGGCAGCAGGTCTCACAGGAGAAAAAGGGCCCCTTGGCGGGCCTTAAGGTGTGTTTTACGGGGACTTTAGGGGCCCTGTCACGTCCTGCGGCCCAAAAAAAGGTCGAAGAGGCTGGGGGTGAGGCCGTCAATACGATCACGCAGGACCTGGCCTATCTCGTGATTGGGAAACAAGGGGGGGGTGGGTCCAAGCTCTCAAAGGCCCAGGCCCTTCAAAAAAAGGGGGCTTCTTTGCAGATCTTGGATGAGGACCGGTTTTGGGGGTTGCTCAAGGGGTGAGGCTGTCTAACCCCGACTTGCCCCTTTGGGGCTCGTCGGGATAAGTGTCTGTAACACCGGCGCTCGCGGGTACAAGCGCCGGTTAACAGACACTAAAAAATAGGCATTTTTACCGATTTCTTTAGTTATTTTTTCCTCATAGACAGATCTCTTTCCATCGTGATAAGTTTCAAAAAAAATCGAAAATTTGAGGGCAACTTTTCTCCAAAGAGACCGATGAACCGACTGATTCGTGACAGGTTCTGATCGAGGGATCTTGTATTTGAGGGAGGGACGTTTGTGAGGAAAGTGAGGTCTTGGGGTCACATTGGCATCCTTCTGGGGTGGGGTGCCTTGACGTTTTTTATTGGGATCGCGGGTCTTGGGGCCCAGTCTCGTTTGGGCTATCAGCTTCCCTTCAGTTCCTCTTTAGGTCAGGGGGTCTTTCTCGAAAAGGCCCTGCCAAAAAAAGAAATCGCAATTGCCAAGCATTTCTCCCTTCCCTACGTCTTACAACAGTATCGAACACGCACCTTCAAGAAATGGCGTGAGACCTCGCCTCATTGGCTTTCGACACGCAAACTTTATCGACTCCCCTTTTTGCTGGGTCATAGGTTTTTTAAGAAGGGGGACAGGAGGTGGGAAAAGAAGGATGACGATCCGGAGGTGATCTTTTTAAAGATGACCGTTCCTGAGAAGACCCAGCCGGATGTGGCCTACAATTCCCAAACAGGTCATTTTTTTGTTGTCTGGGCCCAGGCGACCGAAGAGGGCAGTCAGATCTATGGGGAACTGAAGGACCAACAAGGCCAATCCATGGGAGAAGGGTTCTTTTTGGTCAGTATTCCGCAACCGAACAACCCGGAAACCGGAGAACCCTATTGTCTGCCTCCTGATTTCTTTGACAGGTTTTCGGATCCGCGGTTTGATTTCTCTGAGCTCTCCCATCCCACCGAATGTACGAGCCATGTCGCCCCGGCTATTACCTATAATCCGGTCAGTGAGAGATTTTTGGTGGTATGGGAGGCGCGCATTATCGCCGACTATCCCGAGGAATTTCCCTTTAGTGTAACCCTGGGGATGCAGTATCGCGAAGAAGGTGGAGCGCTTGTGGCCGATTGGAGCGCCCCAAAAATCCTCAACCGTTATCATTTGGCCCTCTCCGTGCCGGCTACCCCTGTTGTTCCCTATGTCTTGCACGCGGACAATGTCCTGGCCTGGTCCTCCGCCGAGACGCCGGATATTGTGGCCTCACAGCAAAGGGGGCATTCATTATTGGCCTACTCCACCAATGCCCCGGCCTCCCTCTCTGATTTGCCGGGCCAGGGTTGGAATGCAAGCTCGCTCAATACCTTGCTTCAGTATTACGGGATTCAAATGAGGGCCATCGCCTCGGGGGCCCTTCCCCTGCCGCCCCCCGTTTCTTACCGTTCTCATGAAGATCACCTGTCGATGGTGAGGCCGCGGGTGGATTATCATCCCGCCACAGAGACATTTTTGGCGGTGTTTGAAGTCGACGATTTAAGTAGTGACCTATCGGGCGTGGGAGGGGTTCCCTTGACCATCAACGACTCCAATATCATCAGTGCCGGTGAAGACATTGTTTCCCTTGTGGCGTGGGAGGGGGCCTCCGGAGTTGCAACTTTTCCGGATGTCACCGCTCATGGTGAGGGGAGTCCGGGGCAGTTTATGGTGGTGTATCGTGAGGAGTCCGGGACTTTTCAGGGTATCAAAGGCGCCTATGTCAATACCTCCGGGGCCAATTTGGGGGATTTTCCCTATGTCTCGGATGTGGGAGAAGACATCGCTACCTGGCCGCGGGTGAGTTATTCCCTGGGATCGGTCAATGCCCCCCACAAGGGGCACATGTTGGTGTTTGAGAGGGCCAATCGGGTCTGGGGATCCTTTTTGAAGGATGGGGCCTTAGGCCCGGATCAGTCCCTGCTGGTATCGACACAGTCCGCCATTGCCAATCAGACACCGGCCTTGACCTTTAATCCCTTTGATTCCGAGGATGAGATTTTTTATGTGGTGTGGTCGCAGGTGGTGGAGGGGGTGTCTCTGATTGCCGGAAAGAGGCTGCCGTTGTTGGCGCCCCAGGTGACGACATTTGAGGCGACCCCTCCCGCCCTTCAGGTGGGGCAGGCCACGCAGCTCGGTTGGGAGACATTGAACGCGGCGAGTGTGAGCATCAGTCCCGATATTGGGGGAGGGCTTTCCGTATCAGGGTCTCAAATGACCCTGCCTTTGATGGAGACGACGGAATTTATTTTGACGGCCTCGGGTCCTGGGGGAGAGACGGTGGTGCCGATCACTGTGAATGTCTATCCCTTTGGGGCGCCTGAGATCATCAATTTTATTATCACGCCAACATCTATTGCCGAAGGGGCCGATGTGATACTGAGTTGGGAGGTGACGGCTGATCCTGGGGATGCCGCGTTGATTTTCCTTGAAAGCGATGATGGGACGGTCGTCATGCCGTCTTCACCTTCTCTTGCGGGGTCCTTTGTGTGGAATCCTTTGGTGACGGATCAGTATCGGTTGGTGGTGGAGGGTTTGAGCGGGACGGTGACAAGCGATCTCATTGAAGTGGGTGTGGTGCCCTTGGTGGCGCCGGTTTTAAATGCGGTGCCGGATCCCTTGGCCCCGACGCGGGCCTATCTCAGTTGGAATGATGTGGGGGCGTCAGGCTATGATGTTTATTTTGTGGAGGGGGCGATGATTTCGCCGGGGGTCGTGCCTTACAAGTCCGATGTGACCGGGACGCATTTTGTCATTCAGGCGAGCACGGACAATCGTCCTCAATATGAGCCCGATGTCGGTGTGGCGGCCATTTATTTGGAGCCGGACACGACCTATACGTGGAAGGTGGTGGCGAGAACTTCACTGACTACAGCGGCAAGCGTCCCCCAGACCTTTTCAACGGATGACTCCGTTGTCGGCTGGTGGCGCTTTGACGAGGGCGCGGGCGATGTGGCGTTGGATTATAGCGGGAATGGGAATAGTGGGATGTTGATGCCAGTCGGGGCTGGTCCATCGCGGATTACCGGACCTAATATTTTGGGGAGAGGACTCATGCTCGATGGATTTGATGATTTTGTTTCTGTTGAGAGCAGTGTGAGTCTTGAATCTCTAACTACGATTACTTTGGAGGCTTGGATCAATCTTAATCAAATTGGCTACATCATTGATAAAGTTCCTTATAATGTTGGATTTCAAGAGGGATATGGGATGCTCTGGACAGCGATTGGTCTTGAAACTGTGTTCTTTGGGTTGGTTCCAGATAATCTCATTGGTCCTCATCCCGCTCTTAATGAATGGGTCCATGTCGTAACGACTTTTACTGGAAC
>MGSF01000004.1:10554-12110 GCA_001798715.1 Deltaproteobacteria bacterium RIFCSPLOWO2_02_FULL_50_16
GGTACAGCCCAACACGTGGGAGGCATCATAGACGAAGTAGTTATTTATGATACAGGTTTTTTGATGAATGACGTTCAGAACAGTCGTTGTGCTGTAAGTCCCTCATGTTCATGAGGTATATATTTTCTTTTCTTTAAGAAAATTCTCTCTCAGGAAGACAAACAAAACAGCTCCAGAAAGAGCCGCAAGAAATGAAATAATGACGATTTGTCGGCGGTTAGGTTTGTATCTGCCGATTGGAGTCGTTGCGTTATCAATGATAGAAAATAAGATATCATCCCTTGACTCATCAATTTTGACCATTTCGTATTGTGTTGCAAGCAAAGAATGGAGCCCCATAAGTATTCCGTGGTAAGTAACGAGGTAATCAAAGTAGACTTGCTTTGGAACATCCGTGGCAATCTTTATTTTTTCAAGCTCATTTTTGTATGATTCTTTCTTATCCAATAAATCATCCATTTGTTCATGGTGTTTCTCGGCAATGTTTAATTTTCCATTCTTCATTTTATCGACATCAATATTTAGGTATAATTTTTCATTGGCCGCCATCTTATTACTGCCATTTCCATAAAATCCTTTGATTTCCTTACCTATTTCCAAAATGTCCACAATGTTACTTTCCAGTTGACTTTTTAGAAAGATGCGGTTCCTTTTCGCCTTTGTTAATATGCTGCCTGCGATGAATGCCTCTAATTCTTGAAGATAGGTGTTGCAAATCTTTGCAGATAACTCCGGATCTTTTGCTAAACAGCTTATCATTATAGTACCTTCCTCCATTCGCTTTCCCACAGTTACTATTGATGACATTTCTGTTATCAGCGCTTGTTTCATGATATACTTCTTTTTTTCTTCTTCTGGGTTTAGTGCTTTACTTTGATTCCATCTGTTGCCATAAAAGACAGTGTATAGATCTAGTTTTTCTATAACCCTTTCCGTTAATGAGCGACTTCTCAAAATAGATATTATTACCATATCTTCTGTTTTACCTGTAATGATTTGCTTGAATAATCCAGACCCTGCTGCAGCACCTCCGCTTGGCTTATCGATAGACATAAGAACTGCCTCAGCTTTATAGATATTGGGCAAAGTGAGGCTGTAAAGAGTGAATCCCAATGAAATAGGAATAACAAAAAGACTGATGATTTTTTTATTATTCCAAATCATCTTCCAATAATCAAAAATATTATAATCTTTTTCCAAATTTATCCCCTTGTTGTGAATGGCCGTGTTTTAAAAACAGTAACACTTCATTTTTGTCAAGGTAATTATTTTAATCGCATCATTGTTAGTCTCTTACTTCTTGCAGGTTTTTTCCGAATCAATGACTATACCAATCAGCAGGAGAAAGAAAAGGCTCTAGCCTTAAGCTCTTCCTTGAGACGGCTCAACTCGCTCCTCTCTTCAAGCTTGGGCCTTCCAGAACCCCGAAAGGCCTTCTCACCCTTATCATTGAGCTGATCTCGCCATCGGTAGAGCAATGTTCGCTTGATCCCTAAAGCTCTGGCAATCTCTGCGGCCGGCTCCTTCCCCTCGTTGAGCATACGAACTGCTTCAAA
>MGSF01000005.1:0-14894 GCA_001798715.1 Deltaproteobacteria bacterium RIFCSPLOWO2_02_FULL_50_16
AAATATTCAAACTCAATTTTCCAAAATAGCTTCTCCCGGGTAGCGGGAATCCGTAAACGTCGGCAATGCGATCACTCAAGAGATTTTTTACTTCAAAGGTGGCCACAAGCGGGGACCAGGGATTGACGGAAAAACCGGCGCCCAAGAGGGCCCTGTGGGTGGCCTCCAGGATATTTTGGGAGTCCAGAAAGTTTTTGGCGATAAAATTAAAATTGGAGAATATTGAGACCCAGCGATGGGTGGCGATTCCATTGAGATTCCATTCGTGTTGAGGGCGACCGGTCAGGAATCTGTTATTTGTCGAGGGATTATTTCCCCTGTCTTTGGCCCATTGAAAGGTATAGTTGGTTGACAATTTCAAAAATGAGAGGGGTCTGTAGGTGGCGCCCCACTCCACGCCTTGGATCTGGGCCTTGTTTGTATTTCCCGGCCGGATCGTGAATTGGGATGTTTGGACAAACTGGATGAGATCGGTCACATGATTGAAAAAATAGGCGATCTCAGAGTTCCACTTGTTTTGCTGCAGAGAGAGACCGATATCCACATTATAACTTTTTTCGGGACTCAGTCCCGGATTGCCGATGATGGTCCCCCGGTCGCCAAAGAGCTCAAAGAAATCAGGGATGCGGTAATAATGACCAAAACTTCCCTTAAGGCTCAGGGGCTTGATGATTTGATATTTGGCCCCGATTTTGCCGCTGACCGGATAATGATTGCTTGTCTCGGCCGAAGAGAGGGATGTGATAGAAGGGTCGTTGGAGGAGAGTTCGTTAAAGATGGATTCAAAACGAAACGAGGGATTGATAATGAGTTTTTCCTCGAGGAAATAGAGTTCGTCTTCAATGGAGAGGGCGATTTGATTTCGTGTGCTGGCCTGTCCGGTCGTAGGGGTGGCCAGAAAATTTTCAGGTTTAAACTGTTCTCCCTGATAGCGGAGGAGGAAGGTCCATTTTTGATGCCGGCCTAAAAGGAGGTGTGTCAACCATTCAGTACCATAACTCAAGGTCTCATCATCATTGTCCTGCTGTCCCAGCCCCACTTCTCCTAACGCATCACTGAATTGATTTTTTTGATAGGTCATAAAAGGATTCAGACTCCACTGAACGGGGATGGAGAGATCCGGGTTCCAGTGAAGATTAAATTCGGTCACATTGCGGGTGGTTGACAGATTGGCGGTGTCGGAAAGGAGATTGCCCAAGCCGGGGATGCCGCGATCCTCTCTAAAAAAATGGTTTGTCCATTTGAGGCCCAGAGGAAGCTGAAAGTCATAGCCCAGTTTGGTTGTGAGAAAATGTTTGTTATAATCATTGTTGTTTCTCTTCTGAATGATGTCGTCACTCGTCGTAAAACGGGTCCCGTTGTCATTCAGATAGGTAAAATCCCCGTCGCTGTGAGAAAAGCCGTAGGAGGCCAGGTAGGAAAGGGACTGAATTTTTTGAGAATGCGTAATCGAACCCTCGGCCGTATTAAAGGATCCATAGGATGAAGAAAATTGAGTGGTACGTTTTTTTTGGGCCTCCTTGGTGTGGATTTGAATAATGCCGCCTATGGAGTTGGTGCCGAATCGGGCCGGGGCATTGCCCCGGTAGATTTCTATGGACTCAATATTATCGAGTGGGATTGTGGCCAGATTGACGCCCCCGCCGCTGGCCGGGTTGAGGAGGACGTCGTCCAAGTACACTTGTACCTGTTCTGCCGAGGAACCACGCAGAGAAGCCGTGGCAAATTGATCGAGACCGCCGTAGCGTTTGATATGGATACCCGTTGTCTCAGAAAGGATCTCGGCCAAGTCCGTTTTACGGTGGGAAAAGTCGTCTGCGTGAAGGACGGTCGAATAAACGACTGTATCATGGGTGGCTTCTCGCAAAGATTTTGATTCTTCTTTGACTTGAATCGTTCCTAGGGAGTCTGTTTCGGCCCCGAGGGGGCAGACAGGAAAAGCAGCGCAGCACAAAACGACACTTACTCTTATGAGGTTGACGATCAGGAAACGATAAATTGTATAACAAGCATTCATGCTTTTTTTCTCTTTGGCGCGAAGAGAAAAAACCAAGAAATCATGGGGGAGGTTTCCTGACTCTGGAGCGGGGTTTCCTGCTTATCCCCTTGCCTTCCCGCTTTGACATTAAAGCAGTGACTCAATTGGGGATAAACTTACTAACAGTCTCACAATTGAATAGACAGTGGGAGAGCTGTTAGTATTACAGAACCGGCTGTGGGTCCTCTCGGACCGTTTTTATTATTTCGGTTCTGTTAATAACTCCATTACAGTGGCGCGACCGTGGCGGAATCTCACCGCCTTCCCTGGCGCCCCATGCCATTGATTTTTTCAAGGATCTTTTCCGAAGGAAAAGCCCACGATGGCTTTTTCCTTACCTAGTCCCGCCACGGGCGGGGCAAGGACCTTTTCTAAACACCCAGCCCTACCTTATAAATGAGTTTCTTGTCAAGCTGGTGTGTTGTGACGAGAGGGGGTATCTGTCTTAAGGGCTTATTATTATGAGATAATTTATGTAGGCCCTTATTCGCTTGACAAAAGGACCTACTTTCAGTAGTTTCCACGCCCTAAAACTCAGCTAACCCATTGATATAGCTTTAAAATTTAATTTTTCAAAAAAAGGTGATTTCATGCCGGGAATAAAACTTAAAGAGGGTGAGTCTTTTGAAAGCGCCGTCAGGCGATTTAAAAAACAGTGTGAGAAGTCGGGGATTTTATCTGAGGTGCGCAAAAGAGAATTCTATGAGAAGCCCTCGATGAGAAGAAAGAAAAAATCTATAGCGGCACAAAAAAGGGCACTCAAGAAATCACGAAGAGAAAGCTATCGCTAAATGGCGATTCGCGATGAACTTAAAAAAACTTTGATCCAGGCGATGAAGGGGAGAGATACCGCCAGGGTTGAGGCCATCCGATATCTCAATGCGGTTCTTACCAAAAAAGAAAAGGACAGTAGGCAGGAGTTAGACGAGAAAGCTGTCATTGGGGTCATTTCATCTCTTTGTAAACAGCGGAAAGATTCCATCGAGCAGTTTAAAAAGGGGGGCCGGGATGACCTCGTGAACAAGGAAGAGGCGGAGTTGGCCTTTCTTCAGTCATTGCTGCCCGCACAAATGTCAAAAGATGAAGTTCTCTCTGTTGTCTTAAAGGCCATTCAAACTGTGGGGGCCAAGGGCCCAAAAGAAATGGGTCTTGTGATGAAGCAGGTGATGCAGGAAATTTCTGGGAAGGCTGAGGGGCAGTTGATTAGTGCTACCGTAAAAGAAGAATTAAATAAGTTAGCTTAAAATCCAGTGGCTTTTATTTCCGAAGAACAAATCGATCAAGTTCGTTCGCGGGCTGATATTTATGCGATAATATCGGAACGACTGGCGCTTAAACGGGCCGGGCGAAACTGGAAAGCCAACTGTCCCTTTCATCAGGAAAAAACCCCTTCACTCATTGTCAGTCCGGAAAAGCAGATTTTTCACTGTTTTGGTTGTGGTGTAGGCGGAAACGCCATCCATTTTTTGATGCAGTTTGAAGGATGGAGTTTTGTCGAAACTGTGCAGAGATTGGCAGAGCGTTTTGGTGTCACGCTCGACATTAATAAAGAGGATAATAAAGAATACCAGGCCCGGAAAAAAGAGAAAGACCTGTTTTTTAAAATCAATCGTCTGGTGGCCAAGCATTATTTTACAAATCTACAACAGTCCTCGGCCGCGGAAAAGGCAAGGCGGTATTTGGAAGGACGGGGTTTTAAATCTGAAATCATCCAAAAATTTGTTTTGGGTTATTCATCAGCGACGGGGCGCGAAGTGGTTTCTCTTTTAGAAGAAAAGAAAATTCCTTTGTCTCTCGGGGAAAAGCTGGGGCTGGTTCGGCAAAGAGATGAGGGACGATATTATGATTTTTTTCGGGACCGGTTAATGTTCCCCATTTTTTCATCCGAGGGACAGGTTGTTGGATTTGGGGGACGCATTTTAGAGGAGGGGGAACCCAAGTATATCAATTCCCCGGATTCCCCGATTTATAACAAAAGTGAATCTGTCTATGGATTGTTTGAGGCCAAGGAGTCCCTTCGACAGACGGGAAAGGCCTTTTTGGTGGAGGGGAATCTTGATTGTCTCATGATGGCCCAAGAGGGTTTTTCGCAGGTTGTGGCCCCTTTGGGGACGGCGGTGACCCCCGCCCAAGTCAGGACCATTTCTCGTTATGCTGATGAAATTACTGTGATTTTTGACGGTGATGAGGCAGGTGAAAAGGCGGCCATCAGGGCCTTGCCTATTTTTTTGGATTTTAATATACCCGCCAAGCAACTTCTCCTGCCTCCCCACGAAGATCCCGACAGTTTTCTTCGGACCCATGGGGCGCAGGTTATGGCAAAAAAGTTGGAATCCGCTCCACCCCTCTTCGAGACGGTCATGTTGCGGCAATGGCAAATGACGGAGCCTACGAGTTTGGGGAAAGGGCAGTTTATCAAAAAGATATTGCCCTCTTTGAGTCGTGTCCAGGGAGAGGCTCAAATGAGGCTTTTTGTTAGACGGTTGTCCGAACTGACAGGGATTGAAGAACAGTGGGTGTGGCAAGAACTCAAAGGAGGACAAAAGGAGGTGGTGACACAGACATCATCTCCTGTGGCACCGAGAGGGGAAATGTCGGCACCTCCTATGGAGCGGCGTCTTATTGAGATTGCCCTCAATGCCAAACAAGATATCAGCGCTCCTCTTTTTCGGGATTTATGTGAGGAAGATTTTAGTGATGAAGGTTTAAGGAAGGTTTGGCAAACGGTCATGGAGATTTACCAGAGGCAGGGGGTAATTTTGTTGTCATCAGTTTTGGAGGCTTTGGATGAAGGACCTTATCGGCAATGGCTGGAATCGGCTTCTATAGAATGGGATGAAGGGGGAGATCAGTCCAAAATTGTTGAAGATTGTTTGACATATATCCGCAGGCGACGGGTGAAAGAAAAAATGAAGGCGCTGAAAATGAGATTGGCCAGGGCTGAACAGGAACATGACCAAGAAGTGGTAACACAATTAATTCGCGAGCAGGATGTGCTGATTAAGCAGATGTCGCACTATTCATCTTAGGGTGTGAAGGAGATACCATGACGGCTAAAAAAGAGATTAAGGAAGTAAAATCTCTCATTCATAAGGGAAAAGAAAAGGGTTTTTTGACGTATGAAGAAGTGAATGATGCCCTTCCTGAGGATCTTGTTTCGCCCGACCAAATTGACGATGTCCTTTCTATGTTTGATGAAATGGATATCGAAATTGTCGATGATGAGGCCGATGCCAAATTATTAAAGAAAAAGGATGTTTCTAAGACAGAAATAGAACAGCCGGAAGGTGAAACGGTAACAACGGCACGCTATAAATCCATTCCAACGGCAGAGGAGGCGGCTGTCAAGTCGACGGATCCCGTGAGACTCTATCTTCGAAAAATGGGGTCCGTGGCCCTGCTGACCCGGGAGGGGGAGGTAGAAATTGCCAAGAGGATTGAGGAGGGAGAAGACCGCGTTTTGATGATTCTTGTTTCGAGTCCTCTGGGACTCAAAGAGCTGATTACGATGGGTGAGCGCATCAGCAAAAACAAAATGAGCGTGGCTGAGGTTGTAAAGGATTTTGATGACGTCGCTGAAGATGAGGAAGATGGGTTGGATGAATCTGAGTATCGCCAAAAAATTCTAAAATCGATGACAAAAATTCGGGCCTTGGCCAAGGAGCTTAAGAGGCTAAAATCTCGAATCAGCAACATGCGATTTCGTGAAGAGAATCGTAACAGGGCTGAGTCGAGATATGATGAGGTTTGCAAAAACATGCTGGATGTTGTCAAGGAGATGCGCCTCAATAAAAGGACGATTAATCACATGATTTTGACCATGGAGGATCTGGTCAATCATGTTGATTCAAATGATCGGCTGATCGGCCATTGTCGCCGCAAATTGGGTGTCAATGAAGATGAGATTAAGTTGGTGCTGGGGCGCTTCAAAAGAAGCCCCTATCTCAAGAAGAAGGTGTGCCAGGAACTCGGTCTTGAGGAGGTGGAAATTTTACAGGTCGTTGAAGACTATAAAAAGTCTCAAGAGGGGATTCGTGATGCTGAGAAACGATTTGGTGGCAGCATCAAGGAACTCATGAAATCATGCAAGGATATCAGAAGGGCGGAAATATTTGCCGAACAGGCAAAGAACGAATTGGTAGAGGCCAATCTTCGGTTGGTTGTTTCTATTGCCAAAAAATATACCAATCGCGGATTGCAGTTTTTGGATCTTATTCAAGAAGGCAATATCGGGTTGATGAAGGCGGTTGACAAGTTTGAGTATCGGCGAGGTTATAAATTTTCGACCTATGCCACATGGTGGATTCGTCAGGCCATTACGCGCGCGATCGCCGATCAGGCCCGAACGATCCGGATTCCTGTTCACATGATTGAAACAATAAACAAGCTTGTCAGGACGTCGCGCTACCTTGTCCAGGAATTGGGTCGTGAGCCTTCTCCCGAAGAGATTGCCGAAAAGATGGAACTGCCTCTGGAAAAGGTGCGCAAGGTTTTAAAAATCGCAAAGGAGCCCATTTCCCTAGAAACGCCCATTGGTGAGGAAGAGGATAGTCATTTGGGTGATTTTATCGAGGACAAGTCCATTCCCATTCCTTCTGATGCGGCAGTGGGTTTAAATCTGTCAGAGCAGACACAGAAGGTTTTACAAACCCTGACACCTCGCGAAGAAAAAGTCTTGCGTATGCGTTTTGGCATCGGTGAAAAATCGGACCACACACTCGAAGAAGTGGGTAGAAATTTTTCTGTGACCCGCGAGCGTATTCGTCAAATAGAGGCCAAGGCCTTAAGAAAGCTTCGTCATCCCTCGCGGAGTAAAAAGTTGCGCAGTTTTGTGGATTAAGGGATGTACGTGGGTGCAAAAGTGCCTTTGTTGAATGTTTTTTGAAAATTATTTTTTTAGTAATCTGTTGACAAAGTAACTTTTCAGGATGTTGAGAAAGGTCCCAGATACGAGGCAGGCCGCTGAAGGCGCGACGCAGGCGTACTAGCAAGTACGTCGAGGAGCGACCGAGGCGGCCAACGAAGTAGATGGACCTTTGGCAACATCCTGTTAGGGCCCATAGCTCAATTGGTTAGAGCCTCCGGCTCATAACCGGGTGGTTCCTGGTTCGAGTCCAGGTGGGCCCACAAAGGCTTGCCCTGGCGGTTCACCTTGTGGTGAGCCGCCAGGGCTTAGCCTTTGTGTGTACTCACAATCGATCCCCAAAGGGAGAGATTGTGAGTGCCACATTTACTAGCAGTTTGTTGACAAACCTGCTTTTTGTCCTGAAGCCAGAGCCTTCAGGACCTGACGGGTCAGAGACCCTGATCCGTCATTGCGAGGACAACGAAGTGGCCCCTCTTTACATGTACGTGTTAGGGATGGGGCAAGGATAGTTTGTCAACAGCCTGCTAGATATAACAGCCTTAAGGAGTGAATATTGAAAGAAGATATCAAAAAACTGTATGATTTAAGCCTGATTGACATTGTTATTCAGGAAAAACAGGAAATTCTGGAACAAATTCCAAAACGGCTTAAAAGTATTGAGGCGGAGTGGTCCCTAGCCCAGGAAAATTGGGAGGCAAAAAAAGTCCTATTGGATACCGCTGAAAAAGAACGACGAGAAAAAGAGACCTCTCTTCAAGATAATGAGGAACGCATCAAACAGCGTGAGAGCCGTCTTTATGAAATCAAGACCAATAAGGAATATCAAGCCGCCATTCACGAAATGACAGAGTCCAAAAAAACCAATAAAACTTTAGAGGAAGAAGTTATTAAAAAATTAGAAGAAATTGAAACGTTGTCTAAGGTTGTTGATGAGCTTAAACAAAAGGCGGAGGTCCGAGGCGAAGAATTTAAAAAGGCCCAAATAGAATTGGGAGAAGAAAAAAAGAGTCTGCAGGTCTTCATCAAGGAGGAGCAAACAAGGCGAATAGAAATCGAAAAAGCGGTCAAGGCCGACTTGCTAAAAAAATATAATCGAGTTCTTCACGTGCGAAAGGTTGCGATTGCTCATATCTCTTCGGGGATATGTCAAAGTTGTTATATGCATATTCCCCCACAAATCTACAATCAGATTCTAAAGGGCAATGATATTCTTTTGTGTCCCAATTGTAATCGCATCCTTTTTGTTGAAAGTCAGAAAAATTCCGAATCCAAGGAACCGGATCTGACGACCTCTGAGGGCAACTGATCTTTATTGAAGGGAACCTCTAAAAACCGCCCAGATGCAAGGCGCCCGCCGAGCGAGGCTCGAGGGCGTACTAGAAAGTACGTTGAGGGCCACGTGAGAAGGGCAACGCCGCAGATGGGTGGTTTTTAGAGGTTCCCTGAAAATAGTTTGGTGTCCCCTCCCGTTTTTGTTATAATACTACCCAGTATAAGGGCAAGGAGGGCAAATACAGTGAAATTCAAGACTTTTCCTAAAGATGTGATCGTCGAATTGCTCCTTTTCTTGGCGGAAAATGAGTCTTTTGAATCTATCAGAAAGGGTTTTGATCGGGGGATTACCCCCGGAGAGGTACGTGAGGTGTTATTGGAGGTGGCTGATTATTTTCGGAGAGATTTAGGAGGCGAGGAAGAGGCTTTTTTAGAGAGAGATTCTTATGAAAAGTATCTTTCCAAAAACTCCCTTGCGGTTCTTGAAGCCCTTTTACCTCAAGAAAAGCAAATGATTCTTAAGGGTTTTGGTTTAGCGAGAGATTGATTTCCTTTGGCTATATTTAAGCTTTATACGGACGGTGCCTCTCGAAGTAATCCTGGTCCGGCAGGAGCCGGCGCCGTGTTGCTCGATTCCCGTCATCGGATCGTTGAAAAAAAACATCGCTATTTAGGTGAAGAAACGAATAATGTGGCAGAATATCAGGCGCTCATTCTGGGGCTCTCCATGGCCCTTCAACATGGAGTGAAAAGCCTTGCGATCTATCTTGATTCAGAACTTGTTGTGAAACAAGTTCAGGGTGAATATCGTGTCAAAGATGAAAATTTGAAGGGACTATTTCGCCAGGTTTGCAGCCTCTTGCAAAGAATTGATAAATATACTATTCAGCATATCGAACGTGCCCTGAATAAAGAGGCCGATCAATTGGCCAATTTGGCCATCGATTTAAGTAGTCATGATCTTTGATATTTTGTGAGTTTCTCGGAAGGTCGCGTCCCGCACCTTTTTTGAAAAAGGTGCGGGATGAGGAAAGTCCGGGCTCCACAGGACGGGATGCTGGATAACGTCCAGGCAGAGCGATCTGACGGATCAGTGCCACAGAAAATATACCGCCTCAGCTAAAGAGAGGTGCCCGTCGCGCCTCAGGCGCTTCAGGGCCCCAGCGCTCTGCGCTGGGGTAAGGGTGAAAAGGCGAGGTAAGAGCTCACCGCGGTCCTGGTGACAGGGCTGGCAGGGTAAACCCCATCCGGAGCAAGACCAAATAGGCCTCGTCTTTCTTGATTTTTTTCAAGAAGTCAGCTGGTTCCGGCGGGCATTTTAAGCCTTTTTGGAATTCCAAGGGTTTGAAAGGGCGGGGTGGGTTGGTTGCTTGAGTCCCTTGGTAACAGGGGGCCTAGAGAAATGACCTTCTCCTCCTCGTATGAGGGGCAGACAGAACCCGGCTTATAGAGAGACTCACATTTTTTTATCAAGGCCCCAAGAGAACTCTTGGGGCCTTTTGTATTTATTGTACATCTATAATATAGAAATTCTATTTATATGATGTAATTTTACAACCGAACCTTCCTTGCCAATTTTCGTATTATCTAAAAATAACGTTGAAAAACAAACCGTTATAAAAAACATTTCCTGATGGCACGTCGGTTGCAAATCCATCCCCACGGAGAGAATAACTATTCATATCGTACAAAGGGAGGTTCTATGAGACGTGCTCTCATTTATGTGCTTGGTTTGGTATTATTGGCCCTGGGCGAAGTGGCCTGTGGGGATGTTTCGGGTTCTTCTTCGAGTGCTGAAGAAGGGACGGGGACAGTCATGATTCAGGGGGGCGTGGGGTCCAGCTCCTCTTTACAGGCCGTTGTGACGGAAGGGAGTGCTGATACGGTCTTGGTGCGTGTCTATTCCGTGGCTTTTAGTCAGGATCCTACCTGTGCTTCCGGTTTCATTGAGGTCTTTAATGAAGGGGATACCTCTGATTGCACACTCTCACCGAGCACCTCTGCTTTTGATGACCTAGTAACCTCTCCGACATTCGGGTCAACCAGTGCATTTCCGGCGGGCAGTTATGAGTGTATGAGGGTCACCCTGTGTGATCAAATTGTCTGGACAACCAGTGATTTGCCGGAATGTTCTGGATCAAATGAGCTCGATGTCGCAGGCCTTGAAGATGTCGCTGATATTGGGGAATTTTATTGGAGTACGGCGGGGAACGAGCCTTCTGACGGTTCTGTCTCAGATCCGGGACTCCTTGAAAATGCGTTGGAGATTGTTGAGAATGGAACCTCGACCTTCACCCTTGTGTTTAGCAATAGCGAGACGAGTTCCGAGATGGTGGCCCAATATGATGATCAGGGAGATCCGGGATTGGAGTGTGATGTCCCCAAGCCGACGATTGCCATTGAATAATTCTTTGAGGCCGGGGGAATGCCCCCCGGCCTTTGCCTTGTGGAGACAGGGGTGTCTTAGTTGAGGGAGATTGTGATTTCTTCCAGGGCCTGGCGGAATTTTTTGTTCTTCGGATTGGCGACAAGGAGTTTTCTATAGATGTCTGCGGCCTCATGATAAAGGCCATTGGTCTTATAGGCCTCCGCTAAAAAGGTCGATTGGGCCACAAAGTCCTCGGCCCCTTCACCGGAGAGACGATCCCGATAAATCTCTTGGAGGGTGTTGTCGAGCTGGGTGTCGACGGATTTCATTTCATGTTTCCTACCTATACGATAAATAAGATCCGTCTGGGGTTCGTCAACCTCGGTCAGGTCAAAAATATCTAAAATATCTAGTTTCATGATCTTTTACCCCTCTCTCTATGTCTATGAATATTATCGGCGGTTTTCTCGGGATGTTGTGAGAAAATGAGACAATTTAATTGCTTGAAATTATTGTATTTTTTAAGTAAATCCCCTTGAAGGAGGATCTATGTTTCAACAAATGATACAAACCGATCGTAATCTGGGGGCGCTCTTTTTAAGGCTCGGACTGGGGTGCGTGATTTTTCCGCATGGTGCCGGCAAGGTCTTGGGCTGGTTTGGCGGCTATGGTCTTTCGGCGACCCTTCAAAATTTTACCGAAGGCATGGGGATCCCGCTCATTTTTGCCGTCTTGGCCATTGCGGCCGAGTTTCTGGGTTCCCTGGGGCTCATCACCGGCCTCCTCACCCGTGTCGCCGCCTTTGGCATCGGGGTCACGATGACAGTCGCGGCGCTCATGGCGCATGTTCAAAACGGTTTTTTCATGAACTGGTTTGGACAACAAAAGGGGGAAGGCTTTGAGTACCATGTCCTGGCCGTGGCGATGTCACTCGCGCTCATCATCACGGGCGGGGGTTGTCTCTCCATCGACCGATATCTCACGAAAAAGTGCGCCTTTGGCGGAGGAACCTAAAAATTCGTCTGCCCATCGAGGGGATGAGGTTCGCCGGTTTCTCCCTCAGGGGGGACATCGGCTCCCCCTGTGTGGCAGGTGCTGCAGGGGACGCTGGCCGGGAGATTGGGATGGGGGGCCCCGGTGTGGGTCGAGGGAGGGGGATTTGTGTGACAGGCCCCACAGGCGGAGGCCTCCCCTGAGGTGTCATTCCAATCGGGAAGATCAAGGCCTTCATTGGGGAGATCAGGGGCTTCAGAGATCAATTCGAAATCATCGAGCGAATAGGTCGGGCGATGACAGCGCACACAGAGGACACGGGAGTCAGAAGAGGGCGGAAAATGGAGATCGGGACGATTGGCCAAGCCCCGGGGGACAAAGTGTGGCCGCCACATGTGGGTGCGGACATCGTTTGAAAATGTAGTCCCTCCCACGGTGATTTCAGAGACATTGTCTAAGGAGGGCTCGTGTCCGTGGCAGGTGGCGCATGAGTAAAACGGGGCCTCGCTAGTCCCGTAAGGGATCACCTCGACGGACTGCAATCCCTCTTCATAAAGGATGAGCCCTGAGGCCTCGGCAAAGACGTGGGGCGCATGGGCCCCGGGGAGGGTGAGGATCTCCGGTTGGCTGGGGTCGTAGTATTCATGACACTGGGTACATAATTGTCCTTGGGGATAGAGATTAATGGGTCCGCGATCCTCAAGACCCTGGAGGTATCTGATCACGTGCTCGACATGGGGGGCATCAAAGGGGGAGGTCACCGGGAGGTGGCAGTTGCCGCATTGGCGGATGTTGCCAAGGTATTCACTGCGTTTGACAGGGTTCATGACGGCTTCGATCCCTAGGGTATGGGAGTCCGGGGCCTCTTCCAAGACATTTTTCCCATGACAGGAGGCGCAGATCTCACCCATAGAGAGGACATCGGGATTGCCGTCGTTTAATCTGTCCAGAAAATGGTCTTCAATACTTGTAAAGGTCCCTTCGGGGGTGAAGGTGTCAGCATGACATTGTCTGCAGGCCGTTTGGGGGATTTCCGGGGGGTGCGCCTCGTAGGCCGCTAGAGTTTGGTGGCAGGAAAGACAGGTGACTTCCCTATCATCCGCAAAGCGGACGGGCGTTGCGCTCCCATGGCAGGAGAGACATTCACCTGTTTGCGGGTTGTAGCTCTGAATAAAGGGATTGTCTTCAACGAAGACGCGGGATTCGACGGCAAAGTTGCCTTCGATCCCAAAATTTTGCATGGCCGCCTGGACAGGGACACCCTCAATTTCACCGTCTTGATCGGGGGGGATGTGTGTGGGGTAGCTCCAGATCGTCGTCGTTTGAGGGACGTGATGGCATGTGGGACAGCCCAATTGGGCCCCCCCATGGGCCTCGTGAAATTGGACAAACTGATCCCTCGTAACATTGAGCGTGGTAAAGACGGATTCGGAGGGACGCGGGAGATTGACGGAGTTGTCGGGGAGATGGCATTGGAGGCACCCCCCTTGCAACTGGTTTCCTTGGGGTTGTTCTGGTGCGGCCTCGGGCTCGGTGATCTCGGGCTCGTCATCACTGCCACAACCGCTCAGGGCTAATGCGGCAACAGCCGCAATTAAAAACCAAATGGGCATAATTTATTCTCCATGGCACCTCCCGCAACGCTCCGGTCCTTGCTCAAACTGGGTCATACTACTGGGGGTGTGACAGGTGGCGCAAATTAAAACACCATCAGCACGGATTCGTATCCTATGTCCTATCTGTCCTTCGCTACCCCCAAACCAACCACCGGCATGATGGAGGGCATCGGAGGATTGGGCCCGAACATCGCCATGACAATCCCGGCAGAACCCAAGGCCATTGCTCCCATTTTCAGAGCTATGACAGTTGATGCAGGACATGATATTGGTTTGGGCCTCAAACTGGTGCCCCCCTTCCATCCAGCCGGGGTTTCTCAACTCATGATAGGTGGCACTGCGATGACAGGAGGCACAGGTGGGGGCGCTGGAGCGCATCCACTGATCCTCAATGGGATAGAGGACACTGCCCGTATGACAGGCCTGGCACGATTCCAGGGAGGTTTGGGCCAAGGTGTAATGGTCTGTAAAAGGAATAGTATGCGGGGGATCCTCTTCATGGCACGTCATGCAACCCGTGGCCTGATGGCTGACCATATTGGTCTCATCGGTTGGAAAAGAGAGGGTCGTGGCATGACAACGGGCACAGCTGTTATTGGCAAAGACCCCATGACGGGGGAAGCGAGATCCCAACTCTCCCCTTGAGGGTTGCAGGCCTTCATGATGTTGTCCGAGGAGGTGGCAGGAGACACAGGTGTCCGGCTGGGCCGATACGGTTTCCGTGGGGGAGATCGGGATGTCGAGGGCCTGTGTGTGACAAGGGGCGCAGGTCTGTCTCATGGTGTCTTCACTCAGATCGCGACCATGGTGGAGAAAACGGGATTGATTGGGGGCCCCTTGGGCCTCCAGCGTGTGGTGCCCCCCCTCGCGGTGGCAGGAAACGCAGCTGGTCAAGAGGTGAGAATCATCGGGGTATTGGGTCTGTCCGGAGTGACAGGTCACGCAGATCATTGCCATGGGCTGTCCACCGCCCAGATCTTGTTGGGCCTCCGTCCCGTGATCGGGAAAAAGTGAGCTATTGGGTTCCCGTGTAGTGCTGATGGGGTGAAATTGATTACTGATAATTCTTCCTCGCCCACGGGTGGGACCGGAAAGGCCGTAGATGATACGAGGATCGTGGCAGCGTTCACAGGTCATGTTATTGGCCTGAATCTCTGCTTGAATGACCGGACCGGCCAGGTGGCCGACGGGTCGATCTGGCGGGGTACCATGACAGTCATTGCAGGCGTTGAACGTGCTTCCATCGGCTGGATTGACATAATGAAGGACCGTCGTATTGCCCCCGACATCACCATTGGAGGCGTGGCAGGTCTGGCAGCGGACGGTATTCCCCAGTCCTCTTTCTTGCAGGGTTGCTCCAAAGTTTTCGAGATAGGGTTCGTTTTCTCCCACGTGAGCACCATGGGCAAATTCACTCTCACCACGGCTGGCCCCAAAGGGGCGGGGGACGATGACGACTATATTTTCTTGAACGACGATGGGTGCTGAGCGATTACCGGAGAGGGGAAGGGGTTCACAGGTATCCTCCGAGTATCGTCCGGCCTGGGCGGAATCAAGGAAATATCGGATGTTGAAGGTCACGACCCCGGCATCACGCCCATCAAAGTTCATATAGCCACCACGGGCGGTGACATCGACACCGATGGGTGTCCCCAAAAGCACTTGGGCCCCTGCGCCGAAAGACGTTCTCTCGGGAAAAAGGTCGTTACCTTCGG
The DNA here is from genome assembly GCA_001798715.1 of Deltaproteobacteria bacterium RIFCSPLOWO2_02_FULL_50_16. Lineage (GTDB taxonomy): Bacteria > UBA10199 > UBA10199 > 2-02-FULL-50-16 > 2-02-FULL-50-16 > 2-02-FULL-50-16. The sequence goes on from MGSF01000005.1 coordinate 14,870, forward strand.
AGTGGCGGACGACCGTATACGGACG
>MGSF01000005.1:14917-36680 GCA_001798715.1 Deltaproteobacteria bacterium RIFCSPLOWO2_02_FULL_50_16
CCAGGATCGGGATATTGCCATAGGCCATAGCGAGGAGGTCGGGCCGGGTCATGGCCTCTTCGCCGAACCAGTCATGTTCCTGGGAATAGGCGACTTGAACCCCACCATAAGGGGTAGCGACCCTCAATCGAGGGGTGACGTCGTATTGTCCGATGGAAAATGCCGGATTGAGTGTGAGGAGCCCGTTGAGTAGCCTCCAGGAAAGGCCCACCTCGCCCCGATTGTCGTCGTAGGGGGGGACCTCGATGCCGGGAAATTCTATAAAAGTTGGAAAGTTGTCATAGCGTTGATAAGCAAGTCTCAGTCTCAAATTTTCTACCAAATCGGCCTCGATGCCGCTGTCTAAAGAATAACCTTCCTGATAGGGAAAGACCTGGGTCCCGGCAAAGAGGAGGACGCGGCTTGTCCCGGGATAACTTGTCACACGAACATTGAGGCGGCTCTCATCGCTGGCGGTAGCCACCGGACCATCAAAACCGTCGAGTCTGTGGTCATAATTGGCGACGAAACGAAAGACGTCGGCCCCTCCACCCACGGTCACCCCCGAGACATAATCGTCCTCACTCACATCAGTCACGAAAAAATGTTGTGTGGGGATCCCATGTTCCCAGGTATTAAAGATGACCTTACCAAAGTAGACGCCCCCGTAGAGCCAGGGTTCTCCAAGCCTCAGTTGAAGACCTAAGATTTGTTGATTGTTGATGTTAAAAGGGGAGCGGTCATAACACAGCCCCAGTTGTCCCGTGAAGATACCGGACTGGAGACTGCCGCAGGCCGTGTTGAGGAGAAAGGAGTAGTCACCCTCAGACTCAAGCCTTTGAAAGTAATCTCCTTGGAGGTCAAGGGAGAGTCTCGTTTCCCCTGTCGTGTAGGTACCACGAAGGGACAAACCACCCCTTTCGATGGGCCAGTCCCAGAGGGGATAATAGATTGTGCGGCTCCCGACGGACGCTTCGATACGTCCGCCGTCACCATCATGATCACCCATGGTACACGCATCTCCCTATCGACTCTATCGTCGGGGGTTCAAACAAGTTGTCATGATTTTGGTCATTTATGGGGGAATTTTCATATTTCATTAATAAAAACATATAGATAGATGACTGTTCAAAAACATTTCCATCGTTGACAAAAATCATGACAACAACCGGCCTATTGTGCCGATACTCCGAGCGAGTCCCTATTTATTAATGAGGGGGAGTGTGCACCCACAATGACGGTCAAGAAGAATTTCAGTGCGATGTTTGTGGTTTTTACGGCCCTTGTGTTTCTGGGCTTCTCCTATCTGGGGTGTGCCCAGGGCAAACCGTCGGTGGATTCAAAGAATCAGGACGGTTCTGAAGAGGCCTCCGCGGGGGAAGGGCTCCCCCCTCCCACGATTTATCCCCATCCGGATGAGGGTTGGTCAGACCCGGCCTCCCATGGGCTCATGGCCCTGCAGGTGGGGACGGATAGTTGTCTCTCCTGTCATCCCGTGGGGGTTAAGAGTGGGGGCCATCAGGTGGCCTGCAATAAGTGTCACACCCTCTTTCCTCACGGAAAAACCTGGGTTCAAAAATCCCTTCATGGGGCCTTTGTCCTGCAAAATGGGAAGAATAGTTGTGCCACGGCCTGTCATGGGACGGACCTTGAAGGCGGACTCTCAAAGATCTCATGCCATCAATGCCACACCCTGTATCCCCACGTCTCCGATTGGAAGGATCCGGGACAGCATGGGGAATCGGCCAAGGGATTCAATATCGGGCAGTGCAAGAGTTGCCATGGTTCCGATCTTTTGGGGGGGGAGAGCAAGATCTCGTGTCATCAATGTCACGCCAGTTACCCCCATGCCGAGGGTTGGAAAAATCCCGACAAGCATGGGGATCATGTCACCCAAAATGGGGTGACCAATTGTGCGACTCGATGCCATGGGGAGGATTTTGCGGGAGGCCTCTCCCAGGTTTCTTGTAACACGTGTCACAACCTCTTTCCCCACTCCGAATCCTGGCAGGAGGAGCATGGGGCAACGGCACAACAATTGGGATTTGAGACCTGTCAGGGGTGCCATGAGGCACCGGACGATGGCAGCGTCTCCTTTTGCAACACCTGCCACGCGGATTTTCCCCACCCCTCACCCGAGAAGTGGGTTCCTTACCAGGGGGGACATGGTGCCAAGATCAATACGACCTATGGGGGAAGTCTTGAGAGTTGTCAAACCTGCCATGGGACCGACTTTAGCGAGATAAAAAATGGGCAGAATTGTTTTTCCTGTCACACCTCCTTTCCCCATCCGGAAAACTGGCAGACCTTCGAGGGGCACGGGGCCTACACACTTCAAAACTCAAAGGTTTCATGCCAGCTCTGTCATGGGGAAGACTATGAGGGGGGAGACCGAGGCAATCCCTCTTGTTATCAGTGCCATACGACCTATCCCCATCAAGAGGGGTGGGGGAATCCCACGTACAATCATGCCGACTACGTGACGGAGAATTCCAGCGCCTCCTGTGCCACAGAGCGTTGTCACGGGATCAATCTCCAACCCACACCGGGGGTGACGAAGGGGCCCAATTGTCAGACCTGTCACGTGACATATCCCCACGAGGAGAATTGGAATGTGGGTTTGAATCACGGTCCGACGGCCTTGGCCGATATTGACCAGTGCAAGATTTGTCATGGGGCGAGTCTCAATGAGGTCCCCAGCGTCCCTGAGGGATTGCAGAGTTGCCAGGATTGCCATCAGAGCTATGTCCGGCATGAGACGGCGGCACTGGGTGTCCCGGGATGGGGTTGGCGGCATGGTCTTGTGGTGCGGACGATCTACGACAGGGACATGACGGAGTGCCAACTCTGTCATGGGAGTGATTATTTGGGCGGGGTTTCCAATGTGAGTTGTAAAAATTGCCATGAGAGTTTTCCCCACGGAGATAATTGGGCCACCCCTCCGGGCGCCCATGGTCCCTACGTCCAGACGGAATTGAATGGGAATACAACGGATTGCCAGCTCTGCCATGGTGTCAATCTCAAGGGAGGGACCTCGGAGGTCTCCTGTTTTTCGTGTCATGAAAGCTACCCCCATCCGAGTATGGGGGAGTGGCTCCCCTTCAGCGGTCATGGGAGCCATGTCCTCAATGATCTGGGGGGGAGTACGGAGGGTTGCAAGCTATGTCACGGGGAGGACTTAACCGGGGGCAATACCGGATTTTCCTGTTTTGCCTGTCATTCCACCTTTCCCCACGCGGAGGGATGGGCCACTTTGAGCGGTCACGGGACCCATGTCCGGACGACATTGGGGGGCAATACGAATTCCTGCAAGCTGTGTCATGGAAATGATTTGACGGGCGGGACCTCGGGGGTGTCCTGTTTTTCGTGTCATGAAAGCTACCCCCATCCGAGTATGGGGGAGTGGCTCCCCTTCAGCGGTCATGGGAGTCATGTCCTCAATGATTTGGGGGGGAGTACGGAGAGTTGCAAGCTGTGTCATGGAGAGGACCTGACCGGAGGCAACACCGGATTTTCTTGCTTTGCCTGTCATCAGAGTTTTCCCCATGGGGAAAACTGGGGGACCTTTGAGGGACATGGAACTCACGTCCAAACGGAATTGAATGGCAGTACCGCGACCTGTAATTTGTGTCACGGTGGGGATCTTACGGGAGGGACCTCGGGGGTCTCCTGTTTTTCGTGTCACGAAAGTTACCCCCATGCGGGAGATTGGAGCAATCCCACGACGGGTCATGGAAATTATGTCCTGAATCAATTGAGTGGCGATACGACTTCATGTGAGTCCTGTCATGGGGAGGACTTGACAGGAGGCAACACCGGATTTTCCTGTTTTGCCTGTCACTCCAACTATCCCCATACGGATCCCGCTTGGTTGTCTTTGTCGCCCGCCAATCACGGGGGCAGTCATGGACCTGCGGCCTATGGGAGCGGCAAGGACAGTTGTGACTCGGCCAACTGCCATGGGGCCAATTTTGCCGGCAATCCCCCGACGGTCCCCGGATGCACGGGGTGCCATGCCCAATACCCTCATGAAAATTTTAATGACCACCCCGAGACCTTTATCCAACAGATTCAAAATGGGAATACCTATACCTGCACAAAGTGCCATGGTTCCGACTACGGTCGGGAGGTCAATGGGGCGACCTGTCTTGGTTGCCATCCCAACGGGGTGACCCACCGGGCCAATTGGGCCACCGGGACGGGACACGGGTTTTATTTTTCGGCCAATTATGACTCCTCTTCAAATGTCAACTGTGACAATTGTCATGGGGAGATGGTGGTCTTTAACGACGGGCAAACCTTTAATAATCTGCAGTCAACGGCTAATCCCGATGACCCTCCCCGATGTTATGAGTGTCACTGGGCCTATCCCCATAAGGGATATGATGCGGGATCGGGGGCGGTGGATTGGCTGCCCCCCATCAATGGGGCCCATGCCCTGTATCTGATTCGCAGTCCCCTCCTCGTGAACGACGCGGATCCCCCCTATCATCCCAACCCGACCAACAACGGGGACCCCCAAGTGGTCCCGGCCATCCAAAATACCTGCGGGGGCGGGACCATCAATCTCTGTCATTTTGGTGGCAAACAGAGCAATGGGCAACCGACCCAGGATTTCAACTACAGCCTCAATCTCTGCGGCGGCTATTGTCATCAGTAGTGTCGCGTCTTAAGAATAATTTTCGCGTGAAGAGCAAGGGGGGCCACAATGTTTTCTTTCGCTTTTTGTCCCGACCCTTCCCGGCCGGGTCGGGACAAGCTTGAAAAGTCAATGACTTGTGGGCCGTAAGGAAATTGACTTTTCAAAAGCCGCTCAAGAAAAATTGAGACTTCTCTTGCCTTATTAAGGACTTTTTCAGGGACGACTAATATAGGCAGGGAACTAACGTGCACAAGAAAGGATGTCAATATGAAATAGAGAAAAGGGGAGTTTTGTCAAAGGGTTGAACTTGTTACACGGTTGCGCCCGTTGTTTTTGGATTGGTAAAGCATATTATCGGCCTCTTGCAGCAGGGTCTCAAAGTCCTTGAAATTTTTGTCGTGAAGGGTGGCAAAACCGATACTGATGGTGATGGGAAGGATCTGCTCTTCAAACTTGAATTCGCTTTCTTCGATAAGGCGTCTTAGGCGCTCACATAAAATCCCGGCCCCTTTCAATTCGGTCGATTTGAGGATGATGGCAAATTCCTCTCCCCCAAAACGGGCAAAGATGTCTTCATTTCGAATCACTGTCCTGGTCAAGGTAGCCAGATGGCCGAGGGCAAAATCCCCTGCCGGATGTCCAAAATTGTCATTGACCTTTTTGAACATGTCAAGATCCATCATGATCAGTGTCAAAGGAATGTTTTTGCGAAGGGCATAGCTGAATTCCTCTTTGAGACGGTTGGTAAAAAAACGCTTGTTATAGGCCCCTGTCAGGGGGTCTATCGTGGCCATTTTATAGAGCTCGTTATGAAAGATGTCTTCGACCTGATCCTGATAGGCGAATTTAATGATCGTGGAACTCGAGATTTGGATTTTGTCTCCGTCGTTGAGTTCACGCTCTGTGATGCGCTTTCCATTGACGAAGGTTCCATTGGTGCTTCCAAGATCACGAACAAGCACTGAATTTTTTTCAGAGATGAGACTGATATGATGGCGTGAAATGCCCAGATCGTTGATGGGAATGTCCACATCAGGGGCACGGCCGACAATGACGGACCCATCCTTGATGAGATGAACCTTTCCGATCAAGGGGCCGGAGAGAAAAATGATGTAGGCATGTTTGCTTTTTTTCACCACCTCATCGACACCGGGGATGTCCGTGATAATCGTTCTTTCCTTTGAATCTTCTTCCATAATTATGAAACAATATAATACAGAAACCCAGTAGATAGCAAGGTGTGAACGCCTGTGAACGCCATCTTTCTTCATGCTCAATTCTCCCACATCTTTTTCTCAATGATGCCGATAATTGTGAGGATTATGGGAGGATTGCTGGCATTACAGAGGGGAGGAAGATCCCCCGCTAGGTCACCGACTCTAGGGGTTGGCCCGGCTCGAACTGTTTCACACCTCCGTCATGTGAGGGGAGTACCTGAAGTTTCTAGAGAAAGAGCTGTGGCCTCAGTGACTTGGCAGAGTCGTTTTGCCTCTCCTTCAGTACCAGCTGCTGTAGAACTCACCCCTACCTGGGGTGGGGCACCCAGGGCCTTAGCCCCTTACATTGAAAGATTTATGGGTGAAAGACACCCTGACTGGCCCTCACGGACGGTACAGACTCCCTATGATATTTTTCCACCACAGATACAAGAAGTCATGGATCGTTTATATCGAGAGACTCAAGGTGCTGGCACAGAGCATGCGGGCCTTGGGTTAGAATTAGCTGACGGCACAGTCTATACTTATAGTCGCGCTTTAACATCGAATGAACATTCCCGGTACTCTGGAAATGGTTTTGAAACAGCGCGTCGCGCGGTCTTAGGGTATGCGGTAGCTCATTGCAGAGTGCGTCCTCATCTAGCAAACCAACCGATTCGTGTCTTTGATCTCCACACCCACCCGGGACTTAAACCTCCGCATGTTCCACTGGAAATCCCCGTCTACCATCATACCGATGGTCGATTATTCACCTTGACTCATCATGAAGATATTGCGGCTGCCTTGATCCAATTAAATATGATCACTGGGACTTTAAGACATTACGGTATCACAGGGCCCATTGAATTACAGGCTGGTGCCATGCCCGTACATTTAAGATCTGATGCTGCCCATAATACTTATGTAGCAACATTTCATCGTCGAATAGAATCTGAACACCCTCATTCAGCCATCTCAACACAAACGCCACCTACAGAACTGTCAATGCGTTATCCCTCTAGGTTAAAAAGATTTGCTGATGCCGTTCGCACTCGGGGCATTATTGATGGCCGAATGATGGCCCCCCCAGACATCTTGGAATTATCCCATCGTTACATGAATGATCCCTTAGGCGTGAGCCCTGATTTTCTCAGTGGGTATCGCTATCCCACGAGCATTGCAGGTCAAAATACGACTTTAAGGCTTTCTGCCCCCATTGTAAGAGATGTAGATTATCCTGGGCAATGGGAAGTTCATGCCATCGATCGAGCCCGCATGCTCTTGCGATCAGTCACTGTTGAAGACAGGATCGTCACTGCTCCTATTCGTGAGGGGGCCCATCCTTTTCGAACACAAGACAGATTCTATATCGAAACCATGTAAATTTTTGCCTATTTTGTGATGAAGTATTAGGGTCTCCTTGGTTTTTTTGGCTTTTTTTCCAACGAGATATTCACGACCTCTTTTTTGCCCGCAAAGATCTTTACAGTTTTTCCCCAGTCCTTGAAGTCCTCATGTTGGAGTTGGATTTGGTAAATGGTCTCGGGGGTGATTTTATCTAAAAGAAAGGGCGTCCTGCCCACCACTTGCCCGTTGAGGGTGATAGAGGCATCCGGAGGTATGGAATTGATTTGAAGGGCCCCGTAGTTGATTTTCAATGGGATGTGTAGGCGAAGGGTGCCGCCTGTTTCTACAGAAATTTCCTTTTCAAAAAACTCATAGCCATCGCGAAACAGACCGATTTTGTGAAATCTCTCCGTTCTTAGATCCTGGATGGTGGTTGGGGTCAGGGTGTTCATCTCCGCATCGTTGACAAAGACCTTGGCCCCCGGGGGCTCCGTTGTGATGCTGACAGACCCTGTGGTGATGACGGGTTCTTTTGGAGGGGGAGGGGAGATTTTTTCTTCGATCTGTGTTTGAGGGGGTGGTTTGTGGGAAATGGTCTCATCAGGCAAAAAATCCTCACCCTCCTCGATCAGCATTTCTTCTTCTGGAGGATTGATCCAGAGGTCCATCTTTTCATAAGTGTAGTAAATAGCCCCTAAAAGACAGGTGATAAGGGCAATGAAGGCGAGAGGACGCATCGTTTTTGTCCACGGGATTTTTTTCAGAAAAGAGAAGATAGAGAAGATGTTGAGGGTCTTTTTTTTGGGAGAAATCTCAACCTCTCCCTCCGCAGGAGGGGGAAGAGGGGGCTCGGGGAGGTGATAGGCCTCAAGTTCTTTGAGTCGTTTTCGCATGATGTGGGGATCGGCCATCAGGGTCTCATCACCCTCTTCTCGGAGGCTCTTCACGGGGGCACGGGTCTGTGTTTTTTCAGCTTCGCGGATTGTCTCTTGCCATTGGAGGGGTGTGGTCTCTGGAGGAGGGGCATAGATTTCACTATCCGAAAAGAGTTGTTTGATAAAATGGGCTACATTATGGGGCATGAAATCGGGATAGTGGTGCACAAGAAGTCGTGTCAGATCCAGTTGAAGGCCATGGGCTGATAAATAGCGTTTATCACGATTTCTCTTCAGGGCCTTTAGAATGATTTTGTCCAGTTCATGCGGAATTTCCTCGCGAAAGGCGGAAGGAGTGGGAACCTTACAGCGTTTGACCTTGCGGATGGTGTCGGCATTGTTTGTTCCCTTGAAGAGTCTTTGACCCGTTGTCATTTCAAAGAGGATAATTCCCAGGGAAAAAATATCTGTTCGATAGTCCAGCTTTTCACCTTCTGTGTGTTCCGGAGACATGTAGGCAAACTTTCCTTTGACGATCCCGGAATCTGTTGTGGAAATTTTGGTCTTGGCCTTTGCAATGCCAAAATCGATGATTTTAACGGTTCCTGAGGAAGAAATAATGATGTTCTGGGGACTGATGTCGCGATGGATGATGAAGAGGGGATTGCCGCCTTCATCCATTTTACGATGCATATAATCCAAACCATTGGCTACTTCAGCGGCGATGTAGCAGGCAATATCGATGGGAATATTTTTACCAAACGTCTTGCTTCGACGGATCATCTGGCTGACGCTCTTGCCGTCGACATACTCCATAACAATGAAATAGTCGCTCCCCACCTTGCCGAGGTCATGGATTTGAGCAATGTTGCCATGGGAAAGGAGGACGGCAATTTTGGCTTCATCCACAAGCATTTCGATAAATTCCGGATTGGCCGCAATGTGGGGAAGGATTTTTTTGATGACGACAGTCTTGTTAAAACCCTGGGGATCCTTGAGTCGGCTTTTATAGATCTCGGCCATGCCGCCTTGGGCGATCTTTTCATCGAGGTAGTACTGACCAAAGGACTGTGGAGTGGTATGGGGCATAGGGGACAAATGGATTGTTTAGATATAATTAGCGTATTTTCCTAAGGAAATCAAAGATATTAGCACCTTGGGGGGGAGGGTAGGACGATAATAAAATCAGGGTGAAAGAGGATATCATTGTTGGTAATTTTTTGATATTATTGAACTATTCTCTCTTTGTACGGGCGTCCCCTGTCGATCATTGAAGCAGAGGGGTATTTCTAAAGGATAGAGGTCAGGGTTTATGGCACAGGATGATGGTTCGCAGGAAAAGACGGAAAATGCGACCCCCAAGCGATTAAGGGAGGCGAGAAAAAAGGGAAAGGTGTCCAAGAGTCGTGACATGACGACGGTCGTGATCCTCGTCGTGTGTTTTGCGGCCTTGGGGGCCCTGTCAGGCTACATGGTAGAAGAGATGAAGGGCTTTATGGAGCTGGTCTTTGGCTTCATCAAAAAGCCTGAAATCTTCATGGAGGACATGGTGCCTTTGGGGGCCTCGGCCCTGATGACCTATGCCAAAATAATCGCCCCATTTCTGATTGCCGTTGTCGTCAGTGCCCTGGCGGTCACCTTTCTCCAGGTGGGACCTGTCTTTTCCTTTGAGCCCGTCAAGCCGGACACCAAAAAGCTCAATGCCGTCGAAAATTTTAAGAACATGGTTAAACCCATTGTTTTTATTGAGCTTATTAAGAATATTCTGAAAATTTTGGCCATTTTTTTCATCGCTATCACAACGGTCAAGGCCTATATAGAACCGTTTTTACGCACCTCGCAGGCCGAACTTTCTCAAACGGCCACGTTGGCCGGTTATGTCCTCATGATCTTTCTCGTTAAGGTTTTGATAGTTTTTTTGATGATTGCCATTATCGACATCATGTTGCAAAGGCACGAATTCAAGAAAAACATGAAGATGACAAAAGACGAGGTCAAGCGCGAATACAAGGAGGATGAGGGGGATCCGTTGATCAAGAGCCATCGCAAGCAGATCTATCAGGAGATGGCTATGAGCGATGTGAGGGGGCAGGTCAAAAAATCGGATGTCGTCATTACCAACCCGACCCATATTGCGGTGGCCTTGAAATATGATAAAGAGGCCATGATTGCCCCCCAGATCATGATTAAGGGTCAAAGGCTCTATGCCCAGATGATCCGTGAAATCGCTGAAGAAGAGGGGATCCCTATCATGCAGAATGTCCCCTTGGCCTGGGCCCTGATTGACCTGGAGATAGAGGAGGAGATTCCGGAGCATTTGTATCAGGCCGTGGCGGAGATCCTGACCTTTGTGTATAAACTGAAGGAAGAGCGCGAAAGACGCCGGTTGCCAACCCCTCCTACCCCCCCCTCTCCGGGCGATCAGGCGCGAACTCCCTCCCGTCTTGGGTCCCAAGATTCAAAATACGTCTAGTGAATTACCCCTTGCATTTTTTAGACTCTCTGTGGTAACAAAACCCGACTAAAATCAAGTAAATATGAGGCAGAAGAATCGTACAAAGGAGAGATCATAATGACAGGACAAACCGATGTGACAGTGAAACAGATGTTGGAGGCCGGGGCCCATTTTGGACATCATACCCATTTGTGGAATCCACGGATGAAACCCTACATCTTTGGGGCCAGAAATGGCGTTCATATTATCGATCTTCAAAAGACACTGGATATGGCCCAGCGGGCCCTTCAGTGCATTGAAAATGTCGTCAGTCAGGGACAATTCGTTTTGTTTATTGGGACCAAGAAACAGGCCCAGGTCATCATTGCCGATGAAGCAAAGAGGGCGGGGATGTATTATGTCAACCATCGCTGGTTGGGAGGGACTCTTACCAATTTCAAGACAATTAAGGCCTCCATTGATCGCTTGAATGAGTTGGAGGAGATTCAAAAGCAGGGGGATGAATCCGGCTATAAAAAGAAAGAACGTCTTCTCATGAGCAAGGACATTTCAAAATTGCTCCGCTCATTGGGAGGTATCAGGGAAATGACGCGCCTTCCGGGACTTCTGTTTGTCATCGATCCCCGTAAGGAGCATATTGCCATTTGTGAGGCACAAAAATTGGGGATTCCCATCGTGGCACTGACGGATACAAATTGTGATCCCGAAGGAGTTGCTTATTTGATTCCTGCCAATGATGATGCCATCAAATCCATACGTCTTTTTACATCCATGATTGCTGATGCCTGTTTGAAGGGATCGGAAAAGCGACAAGAGGTTATTCGTTCGGAGGTTGAGGACAAAGATTCTTCTCGCAGAGAAGAAGTGACAGGAAGCAAGGGAGTCGCGTATGTGGCGGTGGCTGATAGCTACGAAGGCGAGGCAGAAGGATCTTATTCGTTGGATGATGCTGAAAAAGATGCGGAGAAAGTGGGTAGTGAATGAGCATTTCAGCTGCCCAAGTGAAAGAATTGCGTGATCAGACCGGGGCAGGGATGATGGAATGCAAAAAGGCCCTGATGGAACATCAGGGTGATGTGGATAAGGCCATCGATCATCTCCGTAAACAAGGGGCCTTAAAAGCGGCCAAAAGATCGGATCGTATCACATCGGAGGGTCTTGTGGCTGAGGCCGTCTCGGAAGATGAAAAGAGGGCGGCCTTAACCGAACTTGACTGTGAGACAGATTTTGTGGCTCGTACAGATCAATTTCAAGGGTTTGTTCGTGCCCTTGCCTTGCATGTTCTGAAGACAAATCCGAGATCCATGGATGATTTATTGTCCGGGAAGTTCCATGTTCAGCCCCAACATACGGTCCAGGAGGCGCTCACAGAATTGGTTCGGAAAACGGGCGAAAACATTTCGATCAAGCGCTTTGTGTGTCTTGCCGCCCCATCCCAGGGGGAGCAACTTTCTGTCTATGTCCATCCCGGAAATAAGATTGGCGTCTTGGTAAAGGTTTCCGGCCAAAAATCCAAGGTCGATAAACAGGCCATTCGGGATATCGCCATGCATATTGCCGCCATGAATCCCCTCTATTTGTCGGTGGATCAAGTTCCCAGAGAAGTTGAGGAAAGGGAGAGAAATGTTATCAGGAGCAGTGCCGATATTCAGGGCAAACCCGAAAAAGTCGTGGAGAACATCATTGAGGGGCGTTATCGGAAATTTTTGGCTGAGGTTTGTTTGCTCAATCAGATCTTCATTAAGGATCCCCAGGGAAAACTTTCAGTGGAAAAGGTTTTGAAGACTATTGATTCTGAAATGCAAATCACGGAGTTTGCCCGTTTTCAAGTAGGCGAATCAAATTCGTAAGTTCAAAACATACTAAGGAGTTCAAACTCTACTACACATGGAAAAAGCATATTGTTCCAAATTCTCCTTAGCCCCTCTCTGTATTATATTTATGAAGGTAAGGGGCCATCCCTACCTTAATAAACTTATAATGGGGAGAGGGATAGTACTGTCAGATCTTATGAGTAGAAATTAATGAACTGACTTGTATGTCTAAACCAAGGTATAAGAGGATTCTTCTTAAGCTCTCCGGTGAGGTTCTGGCGGGGCCGGGGAATTATGGTCTCGACAGTCAAAAAATTCAGGCGATCGCCAAAGAGCTTAAAGAGGTGCACGACCTGGGTGTCGAGGTGGCCATTGTTATTGGTGGGGGCAATATTTTTCGTGGAAGTCGCACCCCATGGATTGAGAGGACGACGGCGGATTACATAGGGATGCTGGCTACCCTTATTAATGGAATGGCCCTGCAAGATGCCCTTGAAAAAATGGGGGTCTATACACGTCTTCAGTCGGCCATCGAAATGCACCAGCTTGCGGAACCCTATATACGCCGGCGTGCCACGCGTCATTTGGAAAAAAGGAGAATAGTCATTTTTGCTGCGGGGACGGGAAATCCCTATTTTTCAACGGATACAGCGGCCTCGCTTCGCGCGACAGAAATAGGGGCTGATGTTATTTTAAAGGGGACAAAAGTTGAAGGGGTTTACAATAAGGATCCCCTGCGAGACAAGTCCGCAAAAAAATTCAAGAAGTTGACTTACATCGATTGTTTGAAAAAAGAACTAAAAGTCATGGATGCTACGGCGATTTCATTGTGTATGGACAACCATATGCCCATCATTGTTTTCAATCTCTTCAAAAGAGGCAATATCAAGCGTGTTGTGATGGGAAAATCGCTGGGCACCTTGGTGACAACTTAGTGGAGGGGTTATGAGTCATGAAAAAGTTGTTCAGGATTCTAAAAAGTCTATGGAAAAGGGTCTTCATAATTTTCAGGAAGAGATGGCGAAGATCCGCACAGGACGTGCCTCTGTTTCATTATTGGATGATGTGCGTGTTGAATATTATGGGAGTCAGGTTCCCTTAAATCAAGTGGCGACGCTTTCGACTCCCGAAAGCCGACTCATCGTCATTGCCCCTTGGGACAAGTCAGCCATTTCTGCGATCATGAAGGCCATTCAAAAGGCCGATTTGGGGCTGCAACCCGTGGATGATGGCAAGGTTGTGCGCTTAAGCCTTCCCCCTTTGACAGAGGAACGCCGCAAAGACATAGTGAAAATGGCCAAAAAAATCGCGGAAGAATCGCGGGTGGCCATTCGCAATGTGCGGCGTGACGGCAATGAACATCTCAAAAAAATACAGAAAAGCGGTGACATGTCAGAAGATGATTTGCGCCGCTCCGAACATTCCATCCAAGAGCTGACAGATGATTTTATCAAGAAAGTTGATGAGAGCCTTCAAAAAAAGGAAAAGGAGATCATGGAAATATAGATGGATACCCTTCCTAAGATCACCCCATTAAGACCTTCTCGATATGCTCTTGATTTTAACGCCCTTCCTCAACATGTTGCTCTTATTATGGATGGTAACGGTCGTTGGGCCAAGGAGCGGAATTTGCCCCGTATCGAAGGTCATCGCCGGGGGAGCGATAATGTCGATCCCATCGTGACCTTTTGTCGAGAGATCGGCATTCGTCATCTGACCCTCTACGCCTTTTCCATGGAAAATTGGGCCCGTCCCAAGGATGAGACTTTGGCCCTCATGGAGCTGTTGAAGGATTACCTTGTCTGCAAGAGAGGGAAGTTTATCAAAAATGAGATTCGTTTTCAGACCATTGGTGATCTGGATCGCTTGCCGCATTTTGTTGTTGAAGAGATCGAAGAGACAAAGAGGCTGACAAAGGACCTCAATCGAATGGTTTTGACGCTGGCCTTGAGCTATTCGGCGCGTGACGAGATTATTCGGGCGGTCAACCGGTTGTTGAAGGACAAAGATCAACATCGTTTTCAGGATAGTTATATCTCTGTTCACGATTTTGGCCGGTACCTGGATACTCAGTCCTTGCCGGACCCGGATCTGCTGATTCGAACAGGCCGTGAAAGACGTATTTCCAACTTTCTATTGTGGCAATCCGCCTACACAGAATTGTATTTTACCGACATTCTTTGGCCTGATTTTAATGAGACCTGTCTCATCGATGCCCTCAGGGATTATCAGAGTCGCGAAAGACGGTTTGGGCGGATCTCAGAACAAATCGGTGAGGAATAATGCTTTTTCGCCGCATTATTACAGTCGTTATCCTTATTCCCCTTGTCATGGCCGCTATTTGTTATTCCGATCCCTTGATTTTTAAGGGCCTCATCCTTTTGGTTACCTTTTTAGCCCTCTATGAATTTTATTCGGTGACTCTGGTGGATTATAGTCGTCTAGAACGTGGTTTTGGAATCGTTTTAGGTGTCATTTTTAATTTTTTCATCCTTTTTTCTAGGGGAGGGATTGCACATACATTTGTTTTGTTGACAGGGATTATTGTTTTGAGTTTTTTCTTTTTTCTTTTGCGCCCGCCGGACTCTCTAAAAGGTGTTGTTCATCATCTTTCATTATTTTCTTTTGGGGCCCTTTATGTGGGGGGATTATTGTCCTATGTGGCCTTTTTAAGGGAATTACCCGATGGGATCTTCTGGGTTTTTCTCCTCTTGGCCATGACTTGGCTCAATGACACCTTTGCCTATTTTGCCGGTCACTGGTGGGGCCGGCGACGCTTGGCCCCAAAAATTAGTCCGGGGAAAACTATTGAGGGTTTTATAGGCGGTTTTTTGGGAAGTGCGGTGGGTTTTGTCGTTTTTGACTCTATTTTCCAAAATCCCTGTTCATGGCAACAGGGCGTGGTCCTTACATTCATGGTTGGGATTTTTGGCCCTATGGGTGATTTGGCCGAGTCTCTGATTAAGAGGAGTTCCGGGGTTAAGGATTCGGGAAGCATGATACCGGGTCATGGAGGCATGTTGGATCGCATTGATGCGATCCTTTTTACGGCACCTGTCATGTATTATTTCACCAAGATTTTTTATTAGAAAAGTTATTTTCCACCGCTCTTCTAGGGAGAAAATGTCGTGAAGAAAATTGCCTTATTAGGATCTACAGGCTCCATTGGAAAGAGCACGATGGATATTGTGGCCCGGCACCCGGATCAGTTTAAAGTCACTGCCTTGGCTGCCGGGCGCAATTTGGAAATATTGAGTCAACAGATAAAACTTTTCAAGCCGTCACTTGTCTCAGTCCATCAACAGGAAGATGCACAAAAGTTGAGGCAACAGTTCCCTGCAATGCCAGCGGAGATTGTTTATGGGGATGAAGGGGTTGTGGCCGTGGCCTGTCATCCTGATGCCGATTTGGTGATTTCGGCCATTGTCGGGGCGGCGGGCCTCAGGCCCACCTTGGCGGCACTGAAAGAGGGTAAAAATGTTGCCCTGGCCAATAAGGAAAGTCTGGTGATTGCAGGAAAAATTATGACGGATGAAGTCCGAAGACATGACAAGGTCATCCTTCCCATCGATAGTGAACACAATGCGATTTTTCAGGTCTTAAGGGGCAATGAACGGGATGCCTTAAAAAGAATCCTTTTGACGGCCTCCGGAGGTCCTTTTTTCAAGAGGTCTTTGGACGAATTGAGGGGTATTTCTGTGGAGGAGGCCTTAAAACATCCAAACTGGGATATGGGAGCCAAGATTACCATCGATAGCGCCACCATGATGAATAAGGGTCTTGAGGTCATCGAGGCCACATGGCTTTTTGGTGTGGGCGCCGACCAGATTGACGTCCATATTCATCCCCAAAGCATTGTTCATTCGATGGTGGAGTTTATTGATGGTTCCATTCTGGCCCAATTGGGGGTTCCGGATATGCGTTGTGCGATTTCTTATGCCATGGCCTATCCTCAAAGGATCGAGTCGGGTGTCGAATCGTTAAACTTGTTTGAGGTGGAGTCTCTCAATTTTTACAAACCGGATTTAAAAAAGTTTCGGTGCCTCTATTTAGCGATGGAAGCCGTTCGGGTGGGTGCCTCCATGCCAGCCGTTCTCAATGCCGCAAACGAAATAGCTGTAGCGGCTTTTCTGGAAAAAAAGATAGGATTTTTAGATATTGCAGTCGTGGTTGAGGAGGCGATGCTGGCGCATCCAATAAAGGACTTGATCACATTGGATGATGTGTTGGAAGTGGATGGTTGGGCACGCAGGCAGGCACAAGACATCATCCAAAAGAGAGGACACTCATGACGGTTGTCTATTTTATTGTTGTTTTAGGAGTCTTGGTTTTTTTTCATGAGTTGGGTCATTTTCTCATGGCTAAAAAGGCTGGGATCCGTGTGGAGAAATTTTCCCTGGGATTTGGCCCCAAGCTTTTTAGTTTTACAAAAGGGGAGACGATCTATCTTGTTTCTCTTTTGCCCTTGGGAGGCTATGTCAAATTGACGGGTCAGGATGAAGACGAAGAAAATATGAAGGATGACCCCCGGGCTTATATTTCAAAAACGATTGGGCAAAGATTGCAGGTTGTCTTTGCCGGTCCCATTATGAATATTATTTTGGCCCTTTTTTTGATGCCCCTGGTTTTCATGATCGGGCGATCCATTCCCGCTTATCTTGTCGAACCCCCTGTGGTGATAGGAGTTCAGGCGGATTCAGCGGCTTCTCACGAGGATTTTCGCAAGGGAGACAGGATTCTTTCTATCGGTAAAAAGACGATGGAGACTTGGGAAGAGGTCATAGATTTCATCCTGCTTCATCCCGGGTCGGAAGAGGTTTTTAAAATCGATCGTGCCCAGAGGATTTTTGAAAAAAGGGTCACTCTAGGGGTGGGCGATGAAAATAAGGCAGGTTTTTTGGGGGTTGAACCCCAGCTCTTTGTGGGGAATGAGGCCGTTATTGATATCCTAAAGCCGGGGGGGCCGGCAGAAAAGGCCGGATTCCAGGCGGGAGACAAGGTGATCAAGATTGGGGATGAAGATATCGAGACCTGGAGCGAGATGTCTCAAAGGGTATCGCAATCCGAGGGAAAGACACTTGTGTTCGTTGTCTTGCGTCAGGAGGTTAAAAGAAAAATTCAAGTGATCCCTCAATATGACAAGGATTTGAAAAAATGGCTGATCGGCATTCAGAAAGATAGTGAAAAGATGGGGGGTGAAAAGGTTTTGAGAAAATACGGCTTTTTCCAGGCCCTGCAAAAGGGATGGCAAGAATTGTATCGACTGACAAAACTGACATTTTCTGTTTTGGGTCGTCTTGTCACATTGCAGCTTTCTTATAAGACATTGGGAGGGCCCATCCGTATTGCCCAGGCATCCGCCTCTGCCGCTCAGTCTGGTTTTTCCCACCTCCTCTTTTTTATGGCCTTTCTTTCACTGCAATTGGGTGTTCTCAATTTGTTACCCATCCCTGTGCTTGACGGCGGACATGTTATTTTCCTGTTTTGGGAAAAAGTGATGAAAAAACCCCTGCACAAAACGGTCAAAAATGTGATGGATCATACAGGTCTGGCTCTTTTACTCTTTCTCATGCTTCTTGTGACCCTCAATGACATTGATAGTGTTTGGGGTTTCCGAGATCTTTTGGATAAGGTAAAAAGCATTTTTTGAAAAATTGTGAATATCCTCGCTATAGACACATCGACGGCCTCAGGAAGTGTGGCGCTTCTTCAAGAGGGTCGTGTTTCATTTGAGAAATTCCTGGAGGCGCGCACGACTTATTCCGAAAAATTCATGATAGGATTGGAGGCCTTGCTCCAAGAGGCGGGGATTTCCATAAAAGGTGTTGAGGGCGTTGCTGTCGCCCGGGGCCCTGGGGTCTTTACGGGTCTGCGCATCGGAATAGGGGTGGCGAAGGCCCTGGCCTATTCTCTTCAAATACCCCTTTGGGGCATTTCTACATTGAAGGCCTTGGCCAGTGTGACAGGATTGCAAGAGGGGAGGGTGCTCGCCTGTATGGATGCCCGGAAGGACGAGTTTTTTGTTGGTGGTTATGAGATGGTTCAGGGGCGGGCCGGCCCTCCTTTTGTAAAAGAGGCCCTGGTTCCCATGGAGGGGGTTCATCGCCTTGGGAGTGACCCGCACTCTTCCCTCCTCGTCATGAGTGAAGAGACCTGTCTTCATTTCAAGGAAAAGGGCCTTGACTGGAGGGAAGTGGTGGGGGATCGTCTCCATATCCAGTCCCTTTCGGCTCGAATCATTGGTCAATTGGCCTGGCTTCGTCATCAGGCTCAAGAATCCGATGAGGCCCTAACCCTATCTCCCTGTTATCTCAAGGTTTCTGATGCGGAAAGGAGGAGTGCTTGACAAATGACTCGAGTCATATATGATGGCGCGATGATACCTAAACCCCTAACATTGCTCGTGAAACCAGGCTTGCCCCCCTATCGGCGGGCCCCATGGGCGTTTTAGGGATTTCTGATTTTAGAAAACCAAAAGCCATGGGCCCCAGATGGAGTCCGTGGCTTTTTTTTAGTGCCAGTTAGCTGGATGGGGACGGCTGTAGGCGGTCACCATCCGGCTTTACTGGCACTAATCCCGACGCAGTCGGGATTAGTGAGGTGAAGGAGGTTTTTTCATGGAAGACAATGAAAGAAAATTGTTGGAGCAATATGTAGAAAAGGATAGGAAGTTGAAGGAATTGTTTGACGAACACAAGCGTTTGGAGAAGAGGATCTCCAAGTTGGCCAAGAAACCGTTTCTGACAGCGGACGAGGAAGAGGAAGAAAAAAGACTGAAAAAGGAAAAACTTCAGGGGCGGGATGCCATGTTTCAGATCTTAAAACAATATTCAAGGGACTGATTTTTGATAAAGGCAGTTGAATGGAGAATGATAACAAATACATTGCCGTAGAAGGATACCCTTTTATTGGGATTGCCCTTGTCTTGACTTTGCTGATGGTGTTTTTGCAATGGTGGATTCCCTTTGTTATTTTTCTGATTTTGACGGGATTTGTTGTATTCTTTTTTAGAAATCCAAGGCGTCAGGGCCCTGCAGATCCCAATATTTTGGTATCGCCAGCGGATGGGAAGGTCATCGCCATCGAAGATATCGGGGATTCACATTTTCTCCAGGGGCCAACGCGCCGGATCTCCATCTTCTTGTCCATTTTCAATGTGCATATGAATTGGATCCCCTTTTCGGGAACTATTCTCAATATTATTTATTCGCCCGGAAAATATTTTATGGCCTATCATCCAAAGGCCTCGACAGAAAATGAGCAAAATGCGGTGATTTTGGAGATGGAGGGGGGAGGACAGATGGCCTTTGTCCAGATTGCCGGGTGGGTGGCCAGGCGTATTGTTTGTTATCTTAAAGAGGGTCAAGGTGTTTTAAGGGGCCAGTTAATGGGTTTGATCCGCTTTGGATCTCGCGTCGATATCTATCTGCCTCCTTTTGCAGACATCCTCGTTCAGCCGGGGATGAGGGTTACGGGGGGCGAGACCCCTCTGGCTCGTTTAAAAAAATAAGGGGATGTTTTTATGAAAAGAATAGGCATTGCCAAGGGCATTTATATCTTGCCGAACCTCTTCACGATAGCCAGTCTCTTTTTTGGTTTTTATTCGATACTCAAATCACTCAATGGTAGTTTTCGGGCCGCGATCATTTTTATCTTGATATCAGGGCTGTTTGATTTGCTCGATGGTCGTATTGCCCGCTTGACGAAGTCTGAGAGTGATTTTGGTCTGGAGCTGGATTCATTGGTGGACCTCATATCCTTCGGTGTCGCCCCGGCCATTCTTATCTACAGGGCTTCGTTGTCTTATTTTGGCCGCTTTGGATGGTTGGCCGCTTTTTTGTTTATTGCCTGTGGAGCGTTACGATTGGCCCGTTATAATGTCCAGGTCTCCAATGTCGAAAAACGCTATTTTCAGGGGCTCCCGATTCCTGCGGCCGCAGGAATGGTGGTCACCTTTGTCCTGTTTTATCGGTATTTTTTGGGGGACCAGATTGTCCATCCCCCCATTTCTTTTGCATTGGTCGTTTTACTCTCGCTCTTAATGGTCAGTCCCATCCGGTATCATAGCCTCAAGATTTCAGGACTCAAGGCCAGGAACTCATTTTATGTCTTGGTGGCCCTTCTTGTGGTGATTGTTGTCATTGCGATCAAGCCGGAAGTGACGATGTTTATTTTTGGTTCGATTTATGTCTTGGAGGGGATTTTGGAATGGATCTTTTTTGGCCGCAAGAGGGCCAGAGAGACCCAGGCGATGCGAACACGGTCCACTCTCAAGTCGCAGAAACTAGGCATTATCAGGCCCCTTGAGGGGAAAGAGCAGAAGTTTTAGTAGCGTCATTTGAACTGATGCATATTAACAGGACCGAAATAATAGGGACAGCCCGATAGGGCTAACAGCCGGTCCTGTAATACTAACAGTCCCCAAATGTCTATACAATTTTGGGACTGTTAGTATGTCAGAAAACATAAAAATATTTGATACGACATTAAGAGACGGGGAACAGTCTCCGGGTTTTTCCATGGATGTGAATGAAAAACTGCGTCTGGCGGAACAATTGGCGAGGCTCAATGTCGATATTATCGAGGCCGGTTTTCCCATCGCCTCGGAGGGGGATTTTTCTGCGGTGGAGCGGATTGCAAAAACCATTACGGGGCCTATTATTGCCGGATTGGCCAGAACCAATATCCCCGATATTGATCGCTGCTGGGAGGCCGTCCGTCATGCCGCTAAACCCCGGATACACACATTTATTGCGACCTCGGACATTCATCTCAAGCACAAGCTCAAGAAATCCAGGCAGGAGGTCATTGACACGATGGTGATGGCGGTGGGTCATGCCAAGAAATATGTGGAGGACGTCGAATTTTCGGCGGAAGATGCGACACGAAGCGATCCGGATTATTTGACCCAGATATTTACAGCAGCCATCGAGGCCGGGGCCACGACCATCAATGTCCCGGATACCGTGGGATATACCATCCCCTCCGAATATCAACAGCTCATCGAGCATCTGACGCGAACAGTTCCCAATATTCGAAAGGCCACGATCAGTGTCCATTGTCACAATGATCTTGGTCTTGCGGTCGCCAATTCGCTCGCGGCGATCGAAAAAGGGGCAAGACAAGTGGAGTGCACGATCAATGGGATCGGAGAAAGGGCGGGCAATGCCTCCATGGAAGAGATCGTGATGAGCCTCTTTGTGCGTCGCAGTCGCCTCAATTTTGATACCCAGATCGTTCGGGATCAGATTTATCAAACCAGCCGGCTGTTGACCCATATTACCGGGATTCCTGTTCAGCCCAACAAGGCCATCGTGGGGGCCAATGCCTTTGCCCATGAGGCGGGGATTCATCAGGACGGTGTCCTCAAAGAACGCCTGACCTACGAGATCATGACACCACAATCCATCGGATTGGCCACAAACCGTCTTCACTTGGGCAAGCACTCCGGACGG
>MGSF01000006.1:0-2625 GCA_001798715.1 Deltaproteobacteria bacterium RIFCSPLOWO2_02_FULL_50_16
GGATGATGCCAACGGAATGGCGACGGTCCTTCCCTACAATACAATTATCCTCTACCTCTCCGCCCCGACGGCAAATAGCCCGCTGGCGACCTATAGTGATTGGCTCGAGGAATTGGTGACTCATGAATCCATCCACATCCTTCACTTAAGTGATGTGGGGTATCCCATGAAGATCCTAAAATTTCTCTTTGGAAAATTGATTGCCCCCAATGGTTTGAGTCCAGGATGGGTCACGGAGGGGGTGGCCACTTACTTTGAGACGGCGAAGACAAAGGGGGGGAGGGGACGTTCGAGTTTTGCTGAGATGCTTCTTCGTACGGATATTCTCCAGGATGATTTTTTGCCCATCGATAAGGCCGGGGGAGGGGGGTATGACTGGCCCTCCTGGTTGGTTCGTTATATTTATGGGGTCGAATTTTGGCAATATTTGTCCAAGAGATATGGTGAGGAAAAAATCATCCAGTTGAGTCACAAATTTGGCAGCTCCCCCCTCCTCTTCATGATCAATCGTCAGGCCAAGAAGGTCTATGGCAAAAGTTTCTACAAACTTTGGGAGGAATGGGAGATCCTACTGAGGGCCAGATACAATCTGGAAAAGGGAAAATTGGAATCTCAAGGCCTGATAGAAGGGGAGACTCTTATTGATCAGGAAGGTCTCTTGTCCCAGCCGACTTTTATCGAAGGGGGAAAAAAGATCCTCTATTTGAGGGAATCGTCTCATTTTAGACCGGCACTGTGGGTTTTTGATGGGACGACAGGAAAAAGCGAAAAATTTCTTGATAAATATAGCCCCCAACAGATGTCGTGGGATAACGAAGGAAAAAAGCTCGCCTTTGCCTCCGCTCACAAAATCAAACGCTACAATTATTATTCAGACCTTTATCTTTACGATACCGAGAAAAAGAAACTCAAGGGGTTGACCCAGGGAAAAAGGGCGCGTGACCCCGATTTTTCCCCCGATGGCAAAAAGATTGTCTTTTCCCTCCACGAACCCATGGGAGATCGATTGGCCGTTGTCGATGTGGCCACAAAGGAGATCAGCTTTTTGACGGAGCCAGAACCCTATGTCGTGATCGATCAGCCACGATGGTCTCCTGATGGACAATCGATCGCCGCCTCTGTCTGGCGGTCCCACACCCGCCGGAATATAGAGATCTTTGACACCCAGGGGCATTCAAAAAGGGTGACGAGCAACAGTACTTCTCTAGAGCGTCATCCCAGCTGGGACCCTAAGGGTCGGTTTCTCTATTATACCTCGGATCAAACAGGCATTGATAACATCTATCGCTATGATGTTCATAATGGACATCATGAACAATTGACCCGTGTCCTGACAGGGGCCTCGGAGCCCGCTGTCGATCCTCAGGGAGAACGGATTGTCTTTCGTTACTATAAGGGAGGCTCCTTTGAGATCAGAAGTTTAGAGCTAAAATCTCCTTTGACCGAGGTTGGAAGTGGGGTCGGCAATACGATTGCCGACACCCCCGTGACTCCTGATCTTACGGGCGACTCTTTTCCTCCCCTAGAGGGGAAAAAATACAATCCCTTCAAGACCCTCTTTCTTCCCCGCTATCTGGTGCCCAATGTTGCCTTTGTGGACAATTCTATTTTTGCCTCGGGGGCGGTGGGAAGTTACGACCCTCTTCGATGGCATAACTGGTATGGCAATGTGACGTACCGGTCTGACAATCAATATATTGGTTATGGGGGCGGTTACAGTTATCAGCGTTTTTGGCCGACATTTTATACAGGATATATCAATTATGCGGTCAACTACGGAAATATTTTCGGGACGGGAAATGATTACTTCGAAAAAAGGTGGCGCGCCTTTGGAGGGGCGGGGATTGTTTTGGCAAACTATCATAGTTTGAATACCAATTATTTCTTTGAGGATCGAAATGCGGATTCTGTTATACCTGCGGGGGCGACCTTGGTTCCTGTTGAGGGGAGTTATTCAGGTTTCAAAAACACGTATGAATTCGTCAAGACAGGGCAGACGGCGGCGGCGATTAGTCCTGAGTGGGGACAAAGTGTTCGTTTAAATTTTGAGATAACCGACAGTCTCCTAGGGGCGAGCTCTCAGCTCGAACGGCGCGTTTTTTGGGGGGATGGGCGACAGTATTTGAGGATCCCCGGGACGCGGCATCATGTCTTGGCCTTGAGACTGGGGGGAGGAATCAGTTTTGGGGATGTCCTGACCCAGGGATCTTTTGGCCTGGGGGGATCCTTGGGAGAAAGCCCGCTGACAACGGCCTCCACACGCGTCTTTACGATGCGGGGGCTTCCCTTGGTCACCTTTTCCAGCGACAGGGTCATGATTTTTTCGACGGAGTATCGCCTCCCTCTTTTTCGCGTTCAACGAGGCCTGGGCACGACCCCTTTGTTTCTTCGGAGTGCCCATATGGCCCTTTTTTCCGATGCCGGGGATGCATGGAATGCCAGTCAAAAGACGGGCGGGTTGACGGATTTCTTCGATGACTTTATGGTGAGTGTCGGCCTAGAGCTTCGAGGGGATTTTGTCCTTGGATATGGATTGCCCGTTGTGGGACGGCTAGGTTATGGGATCTTGGTTGTCAATCGGGACCGGATCCTGGGGGTGGCCGATCCCCTGACAAAGGCCGATGC
>MGSF01000006.1:2646-2929 GCA_001798715.1 Deltaproteobacteria bacterium RIFCSPLOWO2_02_FULL_50_16
GGAAATAGGAACCTCTTTTTAATGGGAACCTCTAAAAACCACCCCTCTGCGGCGTTGCCCTTCTCGCGCGACCCTCAACGTACTTTCTAGTACGCCTCGGGCCTCGCTCGGCGGGCGCCTTGCATAGGGGTAGTTTTTAGAGGTTCCCTAGCTCAGTGATGCAGTTTTGCCTCTTGAAAGAGGAGCCTCGCATGATTAACAATGCGGGTTCCTAGCTTTGTCACCAGTGAGGATTGGGTCGAAGGGGAGTGATAAGCCGCCCGTTGGGCCCGGGTCAGGGCGA
>MGSF01000006.1:2971-37634 GCA_001798715.1 Deltaproteobacteria bacterium RIFCSPLOWO2_02_FULL_50_16
ACTTGGGCCTCCTCTAAGGCCTTGGCGGCTTGATTGAGATCTTTTTCCTTGCAGACAGTCAATGCGGCCCGAACGGCACGGTTTGTTTCAATGATGGCTATCTTGTCAAAATCACCATCCAGGGGTTTTTCAGTTTCCTCATCAAAATCGCTCTCTTCTAGTTTGCCGGCCAGGAAGAAACCGGCGTCATGGAGGGGTTTGACATCCTCAAGGAGGGGGCCATTGGCAATATCCAAGGAATCCTGTTTTTGGGCAGTGGTTTTTTTGGTTCTCAGTTTTTGGGGGATCATCACTGGCGAAAGTGTAGCACAGGCCTTTGACAGGTCTCAACAATTTTTAAAGGGGTATCAGTATATTCAGGATCATCAATATGGCGAAGTTATTGATTTATGGTCAGAAGAGATCCAATGGGGGCCTCTGGAAGATTATGTTTTTTATTATTTGGCCCAGGCCTATGAGGGGCTTAATCTGTGCGAAAAGGGATATGAGCTCTATGAGAAGGTCACGACACAACACCCAAAAAGCCTTTTCTACTGGCCTTCTGTGAAGGGGATGGGCACAGAAGCCTTGTGTTTAGGGAATCTGGCAAAGGCGAGGGAGTTTCTTCATCGCTATCTAAAAAACGCCCCCCATCCGGGAGATACCTCGGAAATCAAATTTCTCCTCGCCCTGAGTTATGATGTGCCGGGGGAGCGTCAAAAATATCATCAAGAGCTCAAACTTTTGTGGCAGACAGAGCCTCAAAACCAGTGGACACAACTGGTTTATAATTTTCTCAATGAAGATAAAATCTCTATCAAAGATGCCGATTATCAAAAAAAGGCCCATGAACTTTTAGATAAGAAATATTATGAAGAGGCCCTCAGTCTCTTTAAAAAATGGGGGGAGGGAAACTATAGGGGGGAAATTGCCGAATGTTATTATGGTTTGCGCCAGTACAAAACAGCCCAAACCCTGTTTGAAGAACTCTACAATAACGGGATTCATAGGGAAAAGGCCTTGGGGCGCCTGGCCACCCTGGCGGTGCGTCTGGGGGATAATGAAAAAGGAATAGCCCTCAACGATAAAATTATTCGTCTTTATCGGCAGGGTCCTCTTGTTTACGAGGCAAGGCGCAAACTGGCCTTTCTTTATCGGGATATTTTTCAGTTTCAAAAGGCCATTCAAGAGCTCAATATTTTACTTTCTACCCGTCCTTCCGCTCAGTGGAAGCGACGATACCTCAAAAATATCGCCTGGAATTATTATCGTCTGGGAAAAATGGGGGACCCTGAGGCCTATCAGAGCGCCATAAAACATTGGGAGGATTTGATTTATATTTCTCAAGATCAGGAAAAGATCTTGCAGCAGGCCTATTATTGGCGAGGTCGCGTCTTTGCAGAATTGGGGCAGCAGGAAGCGGCACAAAAAGAATGGACCCAATTGGCAGAGGCCTATCCATGGACTTATTATGGATTTTTGGCCTTGAAGTCTCTTTATCCGAGGGAAGAGGATTTCAAAAGCGCCTTTTCTCGATGGATACAGCTTCACTACGTCAATATTCAGTGGATTACGGAGCCCAAGAATCAGTCCTTTTCATATGGATATCACTATCCGCGATATTTGATTCTTTCAGAATTAAGATTGGGAAAGGAGGCCCAGAATGAACTCATGGCCTCTTATGAGGAACTCAATGGCGAACTTCAGTTGGCCCCCCTCGTCGTGATGGCGCGTGATGCCGCAAAAAGAGGTAATTTTTATTTTCCCTTTCGAGTGGGAATTTCTCTGTGGCACTCCTATGAAAGTGAAGATCGCACCCTCCTTTATTGGGCCTATCCCAAGGCCTATGTCAAAAGCGTCACTCAATATGCCAGGAAATTTTTATTGGATCCCTTTTTGATGTATGCCGTGATGCGGCAGGAGAGCCATTTTCGTCCCAATATTGTTTCCAGTGCCGGGGCCCGGGGGCTTTTGCAGATTATGCCGGAGACGGGACGGCGCCTTGCCAAGGGGCTTCAATGGAGGCATTTTGATCCCGACCTTCTCTTTTATCCCGAGAAAAATATTGCCTTGAGCAGTTATTATCTTGACCGTCTTTTAGATGAGTTTGGTCGTGATTTAGTTTCCATCTTGGCCTCTTACAATGCCGGGGAAAGTGCCGTCAGGCGCTGGAAAAAAGGACGGGAAAACTTGTTGCCTGAGGAATTTGCCGAAGAAATCCCCTATGAAGAGACCAATAATTATGTCAAAAAGGTCCTGGAAAATTATTGGCTCTATCGCTCCCTCTATCAACAGCCCAATAAAAATAAAGAACCTCAAAAAAGTACTGATCCTGTTCTTGTCTGGAAAGACATATCCAATAAATAAGGGGAGTGGTGTTACTAAGGCTCCTTCGTTGGTATTAAACCCTGGAGTGGGGGTCAAAGAGCTTTGTATGTTCGTCTAAGGCAAAGCGGTCCGTCATTCCGGCGATATGGTCACACACATGTCTTCGGAGATCCCCTTTTTGAATTTTTTGATAGACATCTTGCGGCAATATCTTGGGATTGCGGACATAGGCCTCAAAGAGGTCTCTAATGATGCGCCTGGCCTTATCCGCCATGCGCTCAACGCGGTATTGGTGATAGAGATTCTTGTTGAGAAAGTCCTTGAGTTGCTGATTCTTTTGATCCACCCTCTGATTAAAGTGGGCGAGGTTTGAAGGATGTTTGCGAATTTTAGCAACACTCTCTATTTTGTTATCTTGGATGTTTTTTTCCGTTTGGGTCACAAGATCGGTGACCAAGAGGTTGATAATGGCCTTGATTGTTTGTCTTATCTGGACCTTTTGGTCGTGGTTATCGTGGATGTTGTTGCCCTTGTAATTTTCCCTCCAAAGATCCACCTCTTCCAGTTGTTGGAGACTAATCAGCCCAGAACGAAGGCCATCATCTAAGTCGTGGTTGCTATAGGCGATTTCATCGGCAATATTGACAATCTGCGCCTCTAAGGTGGCCTGTCCTTTTTGTCCCTCCTGTTTTTGTTTAAAGTCGTAGGGGGTCGAGTGTTTTGAGATCCCCTCTAAGACTTCAAATGTAAGATTAAGCCCTGGAAACTCCGGATAACGATCCTCCAACAAAGTGACGATTCTCAAGCTTTGCCCGTTGTGTTCAAAACCGCCCTCATCCTTCATGAGTTCGTTCATCGTTGTTTCTCCGGAATGGCCAAATGGCGTGTGTCCGAGGTCATGGGCCAGGATGATGGCCTCGGCCAGGTCCTCGTTGAGCCTCAAGGCCCTGGCCACTGTGCGGGAGATCTGTGCCCCCTCGATGGTGTGAGTCAGACGTGTTCGAAAATGATCTCCTTCGTGATAGACAAAAACCTGCGTCTTGTATTCCAGGCGGCGGAAGGCGTTTGAGTGGATAATGCGGTCGCGATCGCGCTGAAAGGCCGTTCGATAGGGGTGCTCCTCTTCGGGATGGATCCTCCCTTGTGTCTCTTGACTCTTCATGGCATAGGAGGCCAAGTTCTCTCTTTCAATTTCCTCATAATTTTTGCGTAGAAGCATAGTCTCTCTTTTATAATAAACCCATAGTCTTGTGCAATTGGGGAATGAGAAATATTCTTGGGATTTCTTTTTTTAGGAGATTCATCTGTCGAATCAGCGACTTTTGACCAGGAGAGTCATTGAAGGAGGGGGTGGGGCTGGCCGGTTGTATGTAGACGGGAATATTTGACCGCACCTCCCGAATCAAGGAGGACAATTGAAACAAGTCGTCGTCATGGGTGTCCTCTGTGACGACGCATTTGATATAAAGTTTTTTTTGCAAAGATTTTTCAAGAAAGGCCCTATGTTCTTCCCAATGAGATTTTTCTCCCGTCGATGAGGGAAGCTTGATGTCCATGCTGACTATATGAATATGAGAGAGAATTCTTTCCAGGAGATGGGGATGGGTGCCCGCTGTTTCGAGGAGGATTTCATAGTCGGGGTGGAGGGTGGGGAGCCAGGTTTCCAAGAAATCGATTTGATCCAGAGGCTCTCCCCCTGTCAGGGAGAGAAATCGGTCTGAAAAACGAGAAAGAAAGGTATTCAATTGTTGAGGAGTGACGGGATTGGGGTAATCTTCAAAGATCATGGACTGGGGTGTTTTTTCAACACGAAAAATGGATCTTTTTGAGGGAAGGGCGGCTTGCGTATCACACCACCGACACCTTTGGGAACAACCCTGGAAACGGACAAAGACCTGGGGGCGCCCCATAAAGGCCCCTTCGCCTTGATAGGAAGAAAAAATTTCATTTAAGACAGCGTGAGTCATTTATTAACAGGACCGAAATAATATGGACAGCCCGATAGGGCTAACAGCCGGTCCTGTAATACTGACAGTCCCCAAATGTCTATACAATTTTTGGACTGTTAGTAAGGGACCCTTTTTACCTTTGAAAAATCGCGATGGATACTGGCGATTTCATCTCTATAACTTGTCAAAATTTTTTCGGCAAAGACCTTTGGGTCAATCTTGAAATCGTCAAGTCCCTTGGTGGGGACGGGGGTTTTTCGGGAATCGATATTGATTCCCGTATGGAAAAGGGAAGAGGTCGGGGAGGTAGTGGCAACCGAAATCGTTATTTTAAAATTTTCCTTTTCGTAGAGATCATTTCCTGTGCGGAAGAGATTGAGAGAAGGGCAGTCTTGCAACAAATGCTGTTGTATCTGGGTAATCAAAAGACGCTGTCTTAGGATGGCCTTTTCAAGATCGTGATCGGCAAATTCCCCGATAAAATGAAGCATTTTTTGGCTGAATATCTTATGACCGGCCTTGAGATCTTCCAGATCCACCATAAATTCTGGGCGAATATCACAGCCTCCTGTAAAGGTGACAAGGGCATCAGGCATCAATCCTGTTTGCTGTGTGACCCATCCAGAGCGAAGCTGGGAGCCATTGTAATCAGTGATTTTCTCCAAAAATTTGGTGTTCATTGTTCTATCACTTCTCCCGCTCAGCCTCTAAAAAATTTCTCCGCATCTTTTCCCATATATTGTTCTTTTTGTAGGCATGAATGGAACGAAGACATGATTCGCACACACCACACATCTTTTCTCCTCCTTCATAGCAACTCCACAATTCTCCAAAGTCGAGATGGAGAGAAATCCCCTTGTGCACCATCGTCTCTTTGGTCATGTCCTGTACCCAGCTTTTAACCGTTGTGTGACGAAGGGTTGTCCATTCAAAAAAACGATTGGCGGCCACAACCGCCTCCGAAGAGTTGTCGGGAAAAGAGGTGCCCTCTTCGACATTAAATCCCGTGACAATAGAGTCATATCCCTTGGATTCAGCGAAGGCGGCGGCCACGTTTAAAAAAATTCCGTTACGATTAGGGACCCAGACTTCTTTTGCGGTTTTTTGGGTAATAGTGAGGGTGTTCAGTTCGGCTTCCGAGATCATGGGAAGGGGGCGTTTTCGATTGACGAGGGCCGTTTGAGTGAGGTCTTTCAGCCAGGGAAGGGGGATGACTTGATGGGGAAGATTCCACTTTTGAGAAAAGGATTTGGCGGCCCTCACTTCACGCAAAAAGGCCCTCTGACCATAGTCAAAGGTTAAGGCCTCTTTGAGGGTGATTTCTTGGGAGGCCAAGGTGGCCGAGAGAACCGAGTCCAGTCCGCCAGAAAGAAGGACAATGGCTGTTTTTGATGAAGGAGGCACGATCGAAACCTCATCGCATTTTTGGGGGGAAAGTCAACCTTCCTTTAAATGTTTTCTATAAAGGAAATATCGAGGTTTTGATAATTGCGATAGTATCTCATGACCTTGCGGGCATAGTCCTGTGGGAGGGGTTGATGGTTTTTTAGGCGTTCGATGACGGCCGTGGGCCCCATATTATAAGCGGTCAGGGCAAGATTATAATTGTTGTTAAATTGGGCGAGAAGCTCGGAAAAGTAGTGAACCCCCAGGGACAAATTATCCATCGGATCATAGAGAACGTCCTCATAGGGGCGTCCAGAATATTCGGGGAGATCCTTTTTTAAATCTCGGATCACGATGGGAAGGACCTGCATGAGACCCATGGCGCCCGCATAAGAACGGGCCTCAGGATCAAAGCGACTCTCAGTTTTCATGATGGCCAAAATGAGAAAGGGATCGATCTTGTATTGGTGAGCGAGTCTAGCGATTTTAAGGGACACCTTTGAGATAAGGGTATTGTTTAATGGGACATTTTCTTCTTGAAGGATAGAATCAATGGTTTTTGCCATCTGTTTGGACTTATAATAATAAGTTTTTGAGGCAAAATGAAAAATGGGGGAGAGGATGATGGAATGAAAAGATTCTTGAGGAGAAGATCCAGCAGGCTTATTCAGGAAGGTGTTTAACTCTCCCCAACTCTGAAGAATGAGAAAAAGGATCAATAAACCGAGGATTGGTTTTTTTTGTTGGCGACAATAAGCCACAATAGCCTTCCTCCACGACTTTAGTTGTTTCCCAAGCGGCAAGCGGCGTTTTCTAATCATGTAGCAATTCTCATGCCCAAGCCAATTGAGAAGATAACTATTTGATTTCATTTATATATCTCCGAAAAAGACCTCTGTATGCCATTGAGCCTTATGGGGTCTTTATCCCCCCTCTCTCGGCATGGCCTGGGAAAGGTTGCTTCTTTTTCGGTCCCCCAAAAAACAAGCCCCGCTTCGCTTAACGCTCCACGGGGCCCATTCGAGGGAGGTAACTTTTTAAAACCCTTAAGCCGCCTTCTTGCTTAAGGTATTAATTTTTGTCTCCAAGTTTTTGATCTTCTTTGAAAGCTTATCGATTTCACGGACCGAGGGGATGCTCAGCAAACTTAAGACATGATCCTTGGTCTTGTCGGCGCTCTCGAGGGCCTTGGCCAGGAATTCGCTTTCATTGATTTTTGTGATGAGATCAGTCAGGTTTTTCTTAGCTTCAGTGATAAATTTGTCACGGTTAAAACCTTCAATAGGAAGAAATTCAATTTCTTTGGCACGATCAATGATATCCTCGGCAATGCGGCGGATCTCCTTCTGCAGTTCGTCTTTCTTCTCACTGGCGACGCTGTAGAATCCATCAAGATTGACCCTGTCAATGAGGTCTTGGACGCGACCCTTGAGATCACGAGAAGACTGATTCATAAGATCAGTCACCCTTGTGACGATTTTTTCGGCTTCGCTTTCTAGACGATTTAAGAGGTCGATGAAGACGTCTTTTTTCGTCACTTTAGTGGCAGACTTACTGGTTTTGCGACCCTGACTTCTTTTTCGGACTGTTGTCATAAAGTACCCCTTTCCGAGTATGGAATTGTTCTTTTGGGGTCTTGTAAGATCTGATCTATCGCCCCCATGAGGATCCTTTTGGAGGCAGATCAGGTCTTACGAAAGACCCTTTTTTGAAGACACCCCTTAAGTAACACACTGCGTTAAACACGTCAAATATTTTTTTACGCATCGCGTTAATAAAGATCGGATGAGCATTAAAATAACAGTAATATCAATAAGTTGAGATTAATAAAAAAATGACATGGTGCATTGAGAAGAGAAGGAACTTAATCAGCAGTGGTGGTTTTGGGAGGAGAGAAGTGGATGTAGCTTAAATAGGTTTTTAATTCTCTGATGGATTCGTAGATATCTTGAAGGGCACGGTGGGTGCCGCTTTTCTCCAAGCGAAAATTATATTTTTGTCGAAAAATTTCCTTAAAAGAACTGACATCAATGACGCGATAATGGAGGCGCCCCGCCAGAGCCGGCATGTATTTATCAATAAACCGCTTATCATTGCCAACGGAGTTGCCACAGATGACAACACGGTCACTGGGGGTAAAGTGTTTATCCACCAGCATGAGGATGTCTTTTTCGACTTGAACGAGGTGTTGACCGGACTTCACTTCTTTTGTCAAACCAGTGGCCCCGTGATGCTCTTGGCACCAGGGGTCCATGCGATCCATGACCTCTTGGGATTGATGGATGACCCGACTATATTCCTCGATGACATTAAAGTTGGTATCTGTGATGACAATGGCGACCTCGAGGATGGCATGAATATTTTCATCCAGCCCCGTCATTTCTAGATCAATCCAGAATAATGAATGCATAGGAAGACATATTGACTCACTTCAAAGGGTTTTGTCCACCATTATTGGATTTTTTGCAGGGGAGGTTTTTTTGTTGCCATCTTCGAAAGGCGGGTTTCTGGGCTAATTTTGGAAATTGATTCAGAAGCCAGAATATTTGACGGTGGAAAAAGGGGATGTCTAAAATGAGGACACCCATGATGAAAAAAAACCAGCCAGGGATCACGGGGAGTAGCCAGCCAATGATGGCCATTACCATCAATCCCCAGCCGGCGCTCAGTCTCAAGATTTTTTTGGCGTGTTGTTTCATGGTCGGGGATCCATGACGGCTAACGTACATCGTGAGATGCAGACAAGTCGTTTTTTGTCATCGTGGATCTTGACCTCCCAGACTTGGGATATCTTTCCTTTGTGGAGGATGTGACCCTCGGCCGTCACGGTACCGGAGGTGACGGATCTTAGGTGATTGGCGTTGATCTCCTGTCCGACAACGATCTTGCCTTCTTCTTGGACGAGGTACCATCCTCCCATACTGGCGATACTCTCCGCGAGGGCCACGGAGGCCCCTCCGTGAAGTAGCCCATAGGGTTGGTGGGTCCTTGCGTCGACGGGCATGGTGGCGACCACATGGCCTTTTTCAAAGCCGATCACTTTTATGCCGAGCGTCTCGGCCAGGGTATTTTTCAAGGATTGATTACAGGCCTCTAAATCGATGGGGGGCATTAAGAAAGACTATCTTAAACCTTTCCGGAATCAAGGGGAAAATTTTTCATTGGAGAATTAACAGGCTGTCAACATCCCGTTAAGGGATTTCAGTCTTCTTTATAATCCGCTGCGATATCCTTGATTTTTATTTGTAGGCTCCGTTCCCCCTGCCACTCGTTCCATTGGGGGAGACCGATAAGGCTGCAGGGTCCCGAATAATCAGCCCAATCCTTGGCCAGGTCAAAGCCGATGGCCGGAACCGATAAGGCACCCTGTTTGAGGGTGGTCTTCAGGTGATTTTTTCCTACAGTGCGGGATTTTTCAAGAAAGACGTCTTTGAAGAGAAAATTGGGTTCTGGATTACCGTAACCGAAGGGGGCCAGCTGCCCCAGTTCCTCCAAGAGGGTGGGGGAGATATCTTGGATATTGAGGGGGGCGTCGATGGGGAGGACGGGATTTTTGCTTTCTTCACTGAGATAGGCCTCTGTGGCAGATCGAAAATGTGAGGTAAAATTTCCGATTTGATCCAGGGACAGGGTAATGCCGGCGGCCGATTGGTGTCCCCCAAATTTTAACAGGGTCTCCCGGCATTGAGAGAGGATATCAAATAAGGGACATCCGGGGATACTGCGGAGGGACCCCTTGCCAAGTCCCTCTTTGAGGGCAATGACGGCGGCAGGCCGATAAAATTTGTCAACGAGTTTGGAGGCCACGATACCGATGATGCCGGGATGCCATTTTTCAGAGGCGACGACAATCGCAGGTTGTTTTTCTTGGGCCGTGGCCTGGAGGAGGGCCTCTTCTACCATTTTGTCTTCCAGGGCCTGCCGCTGATGATTCAAGTGATCGAGTTTTTGGGCCTGCTCCTGGGCGATCACGGGATGATCGGTGATGAAAAGTTCGACGGCCTCTTTGGCATGGGCGAGTCTCCCGGCGGCATTGATGCGGGGACCTAGACGAAATCCAAGACTGCCCGTATTGATTTGGTCTCGCGTGGTTCCCGAGATCTCGGTCAAGGTTCTGAGTCCCAGCCGGTGTCCGGCCTTTATTTCCTCGAGTCCATAACGAACAAAGATTCGATTGATTCCCTTGAGGGGGACGATGTCGGCCACCGTCCCCAGGGCCACGAGATCAAGAGAGTCTTTGAGGGAGGGTTCTTTTTTCCCTTCAAAAAATCCCTGTTGACGCAGGTGGGATCTCAAGGCAATGGCCAGGTTAAAACAAATGCCGACGGAGGCCAGATCACGATCAGGATATCGGGATGAGGGGTGTTTGGGGTTGATGAGGGCCAAGGCCGGGGGATCTTCTGGGAGACATTCATGGTGATCCAGGACGATGACATCAAGACCCATTTTTTTGGACTCGCGGAGTTCTTCCGTCGCCGCCGTTCCATTGTCGATAGTGATGATAAGGGAGTGGCCCTTCTGGGCGATGTCACGGAGGGAGTGTTTGTTGAGACCGTAGCCTTCCGTATTTCGGTCAGGGATGTGATAGGCGACAGAGGCCCCGAGGGATTTTAGAAAAAGATAAAGGAGGGCCACTCCCGTTGTCCCATCGACGTCGTAGTCCCCATAGAGCAGGACGGACTCCTGTTGGCGGAGGGCCTGAGTCAGGCGTTTGACGGCCCGGTCCATGTCTTTTAAGAGAAAGGGATCGGGTAGATCCTTGAGAGATCCCTTGAGGAATAAACGGATTGATTCGGGTTCCGTGATGTTTCTATTGATGAGGACTTGGGCTGTTGTGGGGGAGATGTTTAAGGTCTTTGAGAGGTGTTGTTGAAGATCGGGACTTTGTGGTTTGAGTTTCCAGCGTCGTTTCAACGCCTTTTCCCCTTGATCATTTTCGATTTTTTCTCAAACGGGGTACCTAACGAGATCTTCTTTAAAATCTGATAGACGGGAGAAGCGACAAAAATGGTAGAGAGCATGCCAAAGACAGCCCCAACGATCATGGCAAAGGCAAAGTTTTTGATCTCTCCTTCAGAGACTACAAAGAGAACCACCACGACAAAAAGGACGGTGAGAGAGGTGATGATGGTACGGGACAATGTCTCATTGACGGAGGTGCTGATAATATCGCCTGTGGAACGTTCTGGATATTTTTGCAGATTTTCCCGGATGCGGTCGTAGACGACAATCGTGTCGTTGATCGAATAACCAATGATGGTTAGAAGGGCTGCCACACTGGTGAGGCTGAAATCCACCTGCCACAGGGAAAAGGCCCCCAGTGTAATGATGACGTCATGAATCAGGGCAATAATAGCTCCAGGGGCAAAGAAAAAATCAAAGCGCCAACCGATGTAGATCAACATCAAAAGCCACGAAACGATCACAGCCAGTTGTCCCTTACGACGAAGCTCCTTTCCCGCCTTGGGACCAACAGAATCGGCCTTTTCTAAAACAACCTCCTCTTTGCCCAATTGGTCAGCCAGAGTCTTCGTGATATTTTCGGAATAAATACCCTGCTCTATTTCGGGTAGCTCTGTCTTGATGACATAGCGCTTTTCAGAGGTTTCACCGATACGTTGAATGGAAAAGCTTCCGATGTTCGTCACTGTTCCCAGGATTTCTCGCAGTTGTCCTTCCGTGATGTCTTTCGAAAACATATACTGGAGTTTGAGACCTCCCTTAAAATCCGTTTCAAAATTGAGTCCCCGCGTCATCAGTAAAAAAAGGCTGAAACCGATGAGAAGGGCTCCTATGACGGCATAATAGTATTGCCAGCGTGTGATGGGGAGGTTAAATGTCATATGCTCATGACCTCCCTTTTTTGTCGTCGCATGAAAAAATCCTGCAAAGTTCGAACCACAAATAGTGCCGTAAAGAGTGTGCTGATGATTCCGATCATGAGGGTCACGGCAAAACCCCGGACAGGTCCCGTGCCGAACTGATAGAGGACAAGACCCGCCAAGAATGTCGTCACATTGGAATCGACGATAGCACTCATCGCATTTTCGTAACCCGCGGCCAGGGCCGCCTTTGGGGATTTTCCGGCGCGTATTTCGTCACGAATGCGTTCAAAAACAATAACATTGGCATCGACGGCCATACCGATGGTCAAAATGATACCGGCGAGTCCTGGAAGCGTCAGAGTGGCCTGAAACATGGCCAAGATGGAAAAAATGAAGACAACATTGAGTAATACGGCGATGTCGGCCAGGATCCCGGAT
Source organism: Deltaproteobacteria bacterium RIFCSPLOWO2_02_FULL_50_16 (assembly GCA_001798715.1). Taxonomy (GTDB): domain Bacteria; phylum UBA10199; class UBA10199; order 2-02-FULL-50-16; family 2-02-FULL-50-16; genus 2-02-FULL-50-16. The sequence goes on from MGSF01000006.1 coordinate 14,877, forward strand.
CTTTTGTAATAAATGGCCATAAATAGGATGACCAGCAAGGAACCCATCAAAAAGGCCTTGGAGGACTGTGCGATGGATTCCTTTCCTAGTGTGGGACCCACGATTGTCTTTGTCTGTTCCTCCAACTTGGCGGGAAGGGCGCCTTCGCGGAGGACGAGGACCAGGTCTTCGGCCTCTTTCATCAAATCCTGATAATTGCCATAACCCAGGGTGATCTGGGCCTCTCCCCCCGGTATTTCGCTTTGGATGACGGGGGCCTTGTTGACGTAGTCATCCAGGATGATGGCCAGACGTTTTCCGACGTTGGCCTTGGTGAGATCGGCAAAGGCCTTGGTCCCTGTCTTATTGAAGGATAAAAGGGCATAGGGTTCGTTGTTGCGCACCTGGACCTGGGCATTACGGAGCATATCTCCCGTCACATCGGCCTTTCTCTTCAATAAATAAGGTGTTCCTCCGACAATCTTTCGGGTGAGGGGATCGTACTGCAGTTCGAAGCTGATTTCGGCATCGCTTGCGATCTTGTCTTTCGTCAGTTCATTGATTTGATGAGTGATGGTGGCCGCATATCCCTCGGGAATCTTATTTTCTTCACGGACTTTGTTGACGAGGGCCAGAACCTCCTCAGGTTTCATCGATTCATCGACAATTTTAAACTCCAGTTTGCCGGAGGTCTTGATGATGGAAATGGCACGATCGGGATCACTGATACCGGGGAGCTCAATGGCGATCTTGTTGGCGCCCAGGCGTTGAATGCCGGGTTCGGAGACCCCATAGCGATCGATACGATTGCGAATGGTCTCGACGGCTTGTTTCACCGTTTGATCTTTGATGCGGGACCCAAAGGCCTCGGTGATATGATAAATGATGGCGTTGTTTCCCTCCCCTGAACGTTCTTCCTGAAAGGTATCGCGGTAATACTGATTCATAAATCGGAGAAGGGGATCACGATTTTCGGGTTTTTCATAGGTGATCTTGATGTTGTAGGTGTCGGGAAGGCGCTCCAATTGCTGGTAGGCAATAGTGTCATTTTTTAGAAAATGCTCAATTTCATTGGCGAGGAGGTCCGTCCTGTTTTTGAGGGCATCTTTCAGCAGGACCTCAAGCTCGATATAAAGGCCTCCCTTGAGATCCAGGCCCAGATTGAGTGTTTTTTTGGGGAGGAGGTTTCGCCAAAAGTCTTGAGAGACCTCAGTATCCTGGGTCTCAAAGTCAATCTTGGTTCCCCATTGAAGAAGGGTAGGCATGAGGACATAGACTGAAACGAGGATAATGATGAAAATAAGGATAAATTTGCGACGCTCTTGAGAGGGCATGATAATTTCAAGTTTTCTGTTGGACAGCAGCTAGATTTTTCACCTGAGAAATAGCTGTTTTTTCAATTTTAATACGAACATTATTGGCAATTTCCAAGGTAATCACATTGTCGGTTAAACCCACCACTTGTCCATGGATGCCGGAATTTGTGATCACCTGGTCATCTTTTTTGACATGGCCCAACATTTCCCGGTGTTTTTTTTGCTGTTTTGACTGGGGGCGGATTAAAAGAAAATAGAAGATCACAAAGACCAAAATCATGGGGAGAAAGAGGCCAGCTCCCCCGCCGGGAGAAGGCTGTCCTTCACCATTGACTGGAGAACGTGCCATGGTCCATGCTGGGGAGGCAATAAAAGTGCCGATGACCGACAAAAAAACTCCGAAGACCCCTTTAACTATCAGATTGATTTTGAGCTTCATAAAAATCCCTTTTAAATTTTTGAAACCGGTCCTCACGGATGGCTTGCTGTAGCGCCTTCATGAGGCCTAAGTAGTAACTGATGTTGTGGATCGTGTTCAGTCGGGCTGACAATATTTCCTTTGCCAAGTACAAATGGCGTAGGTAGGCTCTACTATAATTTTTACAGGTCATGCAAGTACAATTTTCATCAATGGGTTTAGAATCTTGGGTGTATTGAGCGTGGCGAATCTGTATCGTTCCCCGCGATGTAAAGAGCTGGCCATTTCTGGCATTGCGTGTCGGGATGACACAATCAAACATGTCCATGCCTCGTTCCACGGCCTCAACAATGTCGGCGGGGAGCCCCATACCCATGAGATAGTGGGGGGCCTCTCTTGGAAGGAGGGGGGAGGCGACCTCAATCATCCGAAAGGTTGTTTCATTGGGCTCTTGAACGGATAGTCCCCCCAAGGCCCAGCCTTGAAACACCCCCTCTCCCATTTCCCTCAAACGTGTGGCACACTCGTGTCGGAGGTCTTCGTACATCCCTCCCTGGACAATGCCAAAGAGAGAGGCCTTGGGTTGCATTTTTTGATAGGTTTTCACCGAGCGTTGGGCCCAGCGAAGGGTGAGTTCCATAGAGGTGCGGGTTTGTTCCGGGGTTGCAGGATAGGGCGTACATTCATCCAGGACCATCCAGATGTCGGAACCAAGGATCTGTTGGATTTCCAGGGCCTTTTCAGGTGTCAAAAAGTGGGTTGTCCCATCGAGATGGGATTGAAATTCTACACCCTCTTCCTTTAGTTTTCTCAGTTTGGCTAGGCTAAAAATTTGATAGCCTCCACTGTCGGTCAGGATGGATTTTGGCCAAGTCATGAATTTGTGAAGGCCTCCAAGATGGAGGAGGACATCAGGACCGGGGCGCATCATGAGGTGGTAGGTGTTACCAAGGATGATCGTGACCCCGAGGGCCTCAAGCTCCTGACTGTCCAGGGCCTTGACAGTTCCGACGGTACCCACGGGCATAAAGACAGGGGTCTCGATGGTGCCGTGTTCCGTCTCCATCCGGCCGCAACGGGCTGGAGATTCACTCGACTGGTGGATCACTGTAAATTTTAAGAACATAGGGAAGCGTTGTAGCAGGGCTACCTGAGATGTCAACCCGCCCCTCATCCGATCAAGAGAGTGGTGGAAAATAACATTTTCTACCACTCTCATCAATACACACGAGGGGCGAGTTGACATCGTCCTATATCCTTGATAGCCAAGAGGTTCTTATGCCTACGGTGGCCGTACACAACAAAAAGATCATCCGAACAGGGATGAAGCCGGGAAATGCCATGCAGGATATCCTTTCCCGGCAATATTACAGTCATATTATTGCACGCATCAAAAAGGGGGGCAATGTCTACTCAAAAAACGGCATCACCTTCTATCTCACGGATTCTTTCGGGTTTTGTTATGGGGTGGATCGTGCCGTGGATTTGGCCTATGCGACCCGTGAAAAATATCCCAACACACGTCTTTTTTTAACCACAGAGATCATTCATAATCCGCGGGTCAATAAAAATCTCCTGGAAATGGGGTATCAATTTCTGACAGGGCCTTACAAAGGGCATGTCACTGTTGATGAATTGACAGCCGAGGATGTGGTCGTCATTCCCGCCTTTGGCACTGATCTGCAAACCCTCAAGCGCGTCCTGGATAAGGGATGTCAGATTGTGGATACGACCTGCGGTTCGGTGCTCAATATCTGGCGCCGCGTCGAAAGTTATATCAAGGATCATTTTACCGTTGTGATCCATGGGAAGCATTATCACGAAGAAACGCAGGCGACGAGTTCCCGCGTCCTCAAAAATCCCCATGGCAAATACATTGTCGTTCTCAACATGAAAGAGGCGGATCATGTTGCACACTACATCTGTCAGGGAGGCGACAAAGAGACTTTTCTGAAAAAATTTGAAAAAGCGACCTCTCCCGGATTTGATCCGGATCATGATCTAGAAAAGATAGGTTTGGCCAATCAGACAACGATGTTGGGGAGCGAGTCTTTGAGTATTGCCGATCATCTCAAGAAGGCGATGCTCAAGCGTTATGGCAATAAAACCTTGTCGGAACATTTTCTCAATTTTGACACTATTTGTTCGGCAACGGATGACCGACAAAATGCCGTCATGGCCTTGGAGGGAAAAAAACTCAATTTGATGATTGTGGTGGGTGGCTATAACAGCAGCAATACCAATCAACTTTGCTATATTTCTTCCCAATTTGCCTCCACGTATCATATCGAGAATTTTGAGGATATTTTGTCATCGGAGGCCATCCGCCACAAGCCCCATGGGCAGTGGGAAACCGTTGTCACGAACGATTGGCTCCCCAAGGGTCCGGTCAATATCGGTGTCACCGCCGGGGCCTCCACACCCGATAAGGTGGTGGGCGATGTTGTCGAAAAAATTCTCAGTTTTCGCTGATTTTACCCGACAAGAGAAGGTCCCATTTGCAGGCCCCCCAAGAGGTGGATATGAAGGTGGTCGATGGCCTGTCCCCCTTCAGTTCCCGTATTCATAACGGTTCGAAAACCATTTTCGCTGATGTTGAGTTTTTTGGCCATGAGGATGACAGTGTGCATGAGATGGCCTAAGAGGGGTTGATGCCTTTCCATTTCCCTAAGACTCACAAAATGTTTCTTGGGCATGATGAGGGCATGAACGGGGGCCTGGGGGAATTTGTCGAGAATGACACACACGGCCTCATCCTCGTAGAGAATTGAGGCCTCCAATTTTTTTTCGATGATTTGACAAAAAAGACAATGAGGATCGCGTTTTTTGAGTGGCATGGTTATTATTTATTGTACTTCTTTTCAGGGTCGAAGAGGCGCTGGCCTACGATTTTGACAGGCTTGTCCTCCCCTTCGATTTTACGGAAGAAACAAGTCCGGTAACCTTCGTGACAAGCCGCGATATTTTGCTTGACCTTGATCAAAAGGGCATCTTGGTCGCAGTCAAAATAAATCTCTTTGACTTCTTGGGTGTGACCGGAGGTTTCTCCCTTGACCCAATACTTTCGTCGAGAACGCGACCAAAAAGTGACGTACGGTCCTTTCAGGGTACGTCGGACGGCCTCTTCATTCATATAACCCAGCATGAGGACCTCGTTATTGTCGACATCTTGGATAACGGCCGCGATAAGTCCCTTGTCATCAAATTTTAATTTTTTTATGATGGTGTCACTCATATTAACGTCTTGAGTGTCTATTTTTCTTCAATCATTACCGAATTGATCTTATCTCCCTGTTCGATTTTGTTGACCACATCCATTCCCGCAGTGGTTTCTCCAAAGACCGTGTAGGCCCCGTTCAAAAAAGAGGCATCTCCCTTGGTGATGTAGAATTGGCTTCCACTGGATTCTCTCTTGGGATTGCTCTCGTCCCCCAATCGAGCCGTGGCCCAGGCCCCCAGCTTATGAAGTCGCTTGATTTCAGCAGGGAGATTATAACCAGGTCCTCCGCTTCCCGTGCCTTGAGGATCCCCGCCTTGAATGACAAAATTAGGGACGACACGATGAAAAGTAAGACCATTATAAAATCCCCCGCGAGCTAGTTGGATAAAATTGGTGACAGTCACGGGGGCGTCGGCCGCATAGAGATCTCCTTTAATTTTTCCTTTGTTGGTGTCGATAGTGACGTGATATTTTTTGCCCGGTTTTAAGGTGTTTTTCACCATATCTTGGGTCGGTGCTGAAAATTTTTGTTTGGCTTCGGCCATAGAAAATCCCCTTTCCAAAGTTGGGAAAACAAGAATGAGACAGAGGCCTATGAGGATAATTTTCAATAGGGATTTCACATTGAGACTCCTTCTTTTGAAATGGATGGAAAGAGGTATTGTGGGGGAAAGGGGGCCTCAAAGTCAATACTAAATAGGATAACGGACAGGGACACCTTTTTGATGCAGATATTTTTTGACGTCGCTCACAGAATATTCGCGATAGTGAAAGATGGAGGCGGCCAAGGCCGCATCGGCGCCGCCTTCGGTAAGACCCTCGTAGATATGCTCAAGAGTCCCCACCCCTCCGGAGGCGATGACGGGGATGCCGACGGCTTTTGCGATGATGCGTGTCAATCTCAGGTCATAGCCATTTTTGGTCCCATCGCAATCCATGCTTGTCAGGAGAATTTCTCCAGCACCAAGGCCTTCCATTTTTTTAGCCCATTCAACAGCATCAATCCCTGTCGGATGACGGCCGCCATGGGTGTATAATTCCCATTTTAATGTTTCTTTTTTAGAAGAGGGGGGTGTTTTTATCCGTTTGGCATCAAGGGCCACCACAATACACTGGCTTCCAAATTTTCGAGCTGCCTGTTTGACAAAATTCGGGTCTTTAATCGCCGTGGTATTCATCGAGACTTTATCGGCCCCCGCATTGAGGAGATTACGAATATCAGTTAAGGAGCGGATCCCTCCACCGACGGTTAGGGGCATATAAATTTGATCAGCCGTGCGATGGACGACATCAATAATGATGTCTCTTTTCTCGTGTGAAGCCGTAATGTCTAGGAAAGTAAGCTCATCAGCCCCTTGGCGGTTATATTCGATGGCGACTTCGACAGGGTCACCGGCATCCCGGAGGTTGATAAAACGTGTTCCCTTGACGACCCGGCCGTCTTTGACGTCAAGACAAGGAATGATTCTTTTGGTTAACATTATTTTGCCGCCTCAATGGCCTCTTTCAAGTCAATGGTTTTTTCATAAAGGGCGCGACCGATAATAATACCTTGAATGCCGTCAGATTCGTATTTTTTGATTTGTTTGATGTCATCTAAGCGAGCCATTCCCCCAGAGGCAATGATGGGGATGGAGACCGATTGGGCCAGTTTTCTTGTGGCCTCGATATTGGGTCCTGAAAGCATGCCGTCACGATGGATGTCCGTATAGATGATGGCCGCGACACCACTATTTTCAAAACACTTGGCGTATTCAATCACATCTTTGTCCGTCGTTTTTTTCCAACCGTGAATGGCGAGCTTCCCTTCACGGGCATCGAGCCCGACGGCAACCCTTTTTGGAAATTTTTCACAAAGACTCATGACCATATCGGGATCTTTGAGGGCCGCAGAACCGATCACGATGCGACCGGCCCCCAAGGTGAGATAGATTTCAGCTGTTTTTTTTGTCCGAATACCCCCCCCGATTTGAATAGGAACCCCTGCGTCTTGAAGGACGGATTCGATAGCCTTAATATTGGTGGGCTCTCCTAGAGTGGCGGCATCCAGGTCGACTAAATGGATCCATTGGGCCCCCTGCTGGACCCATTTTTGGGCCTGGGCTAGGGGGTTTTCACCATAGATCGTGCTTTGGTCCAGTTGGCCTTGAGAGAGGCGAACTACTTGGCCCTTATGAATGTCAATAGCAGGGTAGATGATCATATTTTTTAATCCCTCCCATAATATCAAATTATTCAATAATTTCAATAGCTTTTTAATAACAATCTTTGAGTGATCGAGATTCGATTCATAAAAAACAGAGGGAGTCCTTGACAAATAGCGCAGTGCGTCATATTTTATAGCTGAAGGATGGGGCGGAAAAGACGGAAAAGGGGGCAAAAAGTTCATATAATGAACAAATAGGGGTGGGGTTTGAGGGAGGGTGAAAAGATTATTTAAGGAGGACTCAAATGAGAACCATCTCTCAAAAGAAGAAAAACGCCGAACTGACACGGTTCTTAAAAAATGATCTTGGGATCAGTGAGTCCGTGCAAGTCCGTGGTCGCGAAGTCGGACTGGCCCTGTGGTTGATCAAACGTCAACCCAAGAAAAAGGTCAGCGACATAAAAGAGACGGCCATGAAGCGGCGTCAAAAAAGAAAGTCCTTCAATTAGGAAGGACGCCATAATTTGGAGATTGAAAGACAATCCATAAGTTTTGGCAAAGGCCCTTGCTCATTGAGTAAGGGCCTTTTTATTTCTAATCCTCTACAGTTTTGCAAAATTTTCTAGGACTTTAAGACCCAGGTCCTGGCTTTTCTCGGGATGAAATTGACAGGCAAAAAGATTGTCTTTCGCGATGCTTGAGACAAAAGGATTGCCATAATCAGTTGTTGTGGCAATCAAATCATTGTCTTCTGGAATGACGTGATAAGAATGAACAAAGTAAAAATAACTCTTGTCTTTGATCCCCTTGAGACAGGGGCTTTTCTTTTTGATGTGAATTTGGTTCCAGCCCATGTGGGGTACGGAAAGATCGGAAGGGAGTTGAAAATGGACCACCCTTCCTTTGAAGAGTCCCAACCCCTTATGCCGGCCAAACTCCTCGCTTTCTTCAAAAAGGGCATGAAGGCCAAGGCAGATGCCCAAAAAGGGTTTGTTTTTTTCTATCGTCTTAATGAGGGGATCGATGAGGCGGTTTTTTTTGAGATTTTTAATAAAATCGGGAAAGGCCCCCACTCCCGGCAAGACAACCTTGTCGGCCTTCAAGACTTCTTGAGGGGACCCCGTAATGACGACTTTAGTATCCACTTGCTCGAGCGCCTTCTTGACGCTGTGAAGATTACCCATTCCGTAGTCAATGAGTGCGATGCGTGACATAGGGGAACCTCTAAAAACCACCCATCTGCGGCGTTGCCCTTCTCGCGTGACCCTCAACGTACTTTTTAGTACGCCTCGGGCCTCGCTCGGCGGGCGCCTTGCATCTGGGTGGTTTTTAGAGGTTCCCGCAATTTGGGGTTATTAGAGGTATCCATAGTATAAAATTATAATGTCCCTTTGGTAGAAGGGACGTCTCTTCGGCGCGGATCGATTTGTGTTGCCTGATCCATGGCCCGTGCGAGGGCCTTAAACAGGGCCTCAAGAACATGATGTTTGTTTTCTCCACGCAGTACGGAAAGGTGCAAATTGATACCTGCCTTTTGAACCAAAGATTCAAAGAAGTGGTGGATCAGCTCGACATCGAAGTTTTTGATAACCCCTTTTTTGATGGGTGTTTCATAAACAAGATGAGGTCTATTGGAAAAATCGACAATGGCTGAAGCGGCAGCATCGTCCATCGGGACCTGAAAACTCCCATAACGATTCATTCCAACCTTATCACCGAGGGCTTTTGAAAAGGCCTCACCCAAGACAAGGGCAATGTCCTCAACAAGATGATGATCGTCAACGTTGACATCGCCGACTGCCTTTATTTTCAAATCGAAGAGACCGTGTTTTGCGAAGAGCTCCAGCATATGATTGAGGAAGGGAATGGGGGTCTCGATCGTATACGCGCCGCTTCCATCAACATTGAGGTCGAGCTGGATGTTGGTCTCTTTGGTTTTTCTCTGAATGTGGGCCTTTCGGGTCATGAAAATTCCTTGTGAAGCCGCAGCTTGACGGATTCGGCATGGGCCGTCAATCCTTCAAAATAAGCCATACGAATCACTTCAGGTCCGAAATCCTTAAGTCCCCTGGGATGCACCTCCAAGACGCTGGAGTGTTTGATAAAATCATAAACACCCAAAGGGGAGAAAAATCGTGCCGTCCCTCCCGTAGGGAGGACGTGATTGGGACCGCAGCCATAGTCTCCCATGGGAACAGATGTGAGGGGTCCGAGAAAAATGGCGCCCGCATGACGAACATGGGGAAGAATTTTTCCAGGATGTCGGGTGATGATCTGGAGATGTTCGGGGGCGATTTCATTGGCGACGCTGATGGCCTCTTTAAGATCGTCTGTCTTGATGAGGGCGCCATTATTTTTTAAGGCCTCTTCAATGATAGGACGCCGGTTAAGAGAGACGATCTGAAGCTGCATTTGCTGAAAAACCTTCCGAATAAGATGCTCGGAAGGAGTGAGGAGTATGGAGGTGGAGAAGGGGTCGTGTTCGGCTTGAGCCAGGAGATCGGCGGCCACATAAGAAGGATCCGCCTTGTCATCAGCAATAATGACAACTTCAGAGGGACCGGCGATGGCGTCAATATCGACGATTCCATAGACCTGCTGTTTGGCGAGGGCGACAAAGATATTTCCGGGTCCCACGATCTTGTCCACTTTAGGAATACAGGGTGTGCCATAAGCGAGGGCAGCTATCGCCTGGGCCCCCGCCACTTTATAAATTGTCTTGATGCCAACAAGATCCGCGGCAATAAGGGTGTAGGGGTTGCATTCTCCATTGGGAAAGGGTGTCACCATGACGATATTTTTGACTCCGGCGATTTGGGCAGGGATGGCATTCATAAAAACCGTAGAGGGATAGGCCGCACGGCCCCCCGGGACATAGAGACCGACACGATCGATAGGGAGACTTTGCATCCCATAGGTGCAACCACCGAGGGAAAATCTCCAGGAACCTTGTTGTTTTTGCTGTCGATGATAGGTACGGATGTTTTTGATGGCCTTATTGAAGGACTGAATGCTTTTGCGTGAGACCTGATCGTAGGCCCGTTCAATTTCAACAGGAGAGACCTCGATCGACTTGGGTGTCAGGGAGTGTTTGTCGAATTTCTTGGTCAAGCCGAACAGGGCCTGGTCCTTCTTTCTCTTGATATCGCTGATGATCCTCTGAACTTCTTTTTGGTAAGCCGATTCGGGAGTTTGCTGACTGTTTAAGAGGTAATTCAGATCGCGTGTAAAGCTTTTGGCCGATGTCTTCAAGATTTTCACAGGTCAATATCCTTAATAATACTAACGAGAAACAAAGTATGAAGACATTCCTTCACAAAAAACCCTTTGTTTCTCGTAGTACTAGCCGACCTTTATGTATAGATACTAATGACCGGCTTAGTAAAAGGTGAAAATTGAAAAAATAAGGTAATGGATTGCGTCAAAGTTTGCAATTGATTTTACAAGCACTAGTATTTTACCTTGACCCTTTTGATTTTGGCCCCCAATTTTCTAAATTTTCTTTCAATATGCTCGTATCCCCGATCAATGTGATAAACTCTATGAATTTCCGTAATTCCCTCGGCATTGAGGCCAGCTAATACAAGGGCCGCAGAGGCCCGGAGATCGCTGGCCATGAGGGGGGCCCCCGAAAGGCGGGGGATGCCTTCGATAATGGCCCGATGACCTTCCACACGGATTTTGGCACCCATACGGGCCAGTTCGCTGACATGCATAAATCGGTTTTCGAAGATAGTTTCCGTGATGACGCTCGTTCCCTTGGCGACAGTCATGCAGGCCATAAATTGGGCCTGAAAATCAGTGGCAAATCCGGGGAAGGGGGCCGTGGTGATATCGGCAGTTTTGAGGATTTTGGGGCCAATGGCACGAAGGCCCCTCTCGTTTTCCTCAAAGGAAACGCCGACCTCTTTTAATTTTTCGATGAGGGCCACAAGCATTGAGGATTTGGCATTGGTGATCGTGATGTCTCCATGGGTAATGGCAACGCCCATCAAGAAGGTGCCCATTTCGATGCGGTCCGGAATGATGGAATATTGGCAGGCGTGCAATTGGTCGACCCCCTGAATGTGGATGGTTTTTGTACCCATCCCTTCGATCCGGGCCCCCATAGCGATGAGGGCTTGAGCCAGATCGATGACTTCAGGTTCGCGAGCGGCATTTTCGATCACCGTTTCTCCCTGGGCTAAGGTGGCGGCCATCATCACATTTTCAGTCCCTGTGACAGTCACGGTATCAAAGCGGATGAGCTCTCCATGAAGCTTTTTGGTGGAGGCCACGACATAACCTCCCTGGATGTCGATTTTGGCGCCCATTTTTTCAAAGGCCTTGAGATGGAGATTGATGGGGCGGGCCCCGATGGCACAACCCCCGGGGAGGGAAACCTTCGCCTTGCGCACACGGGCCAATAAGGGGCCAAGGACAAGGACAGAGGCCCTCATGGTTTTGACGAGATCGTAAGTAGCCGTGTAACTGCGCATGTTGTTGCATTGCACTTGATAGGTGTGAGTCTGGATTTTTTTGTGATGGAGTCCCAATTTGGAAAGAAGTTTTAATGAAGTAAGGACATCCTTAAGTTCTGGAATGTGATGAAGGGTGCTTGTCCCTTCAGTCAAGATCGTTGCAAAAAGGAGGGGGAGAGCGGCGTTTTTGGATCCACTAATAGAAATTTCACCTTTAAGTCTTCGACCGCCTTGTATGATGATTTTATCCATTACACACTTCTTTTGGTTTTTAAAATTCTAGGGATATCATGGTAGTCGTTCACGCATTCTGTATTTGAAAAACTTTCTGTGAGATCAATCAGCTTTTTTATTTTTTCAACCTGTCCGGCACCGATTTCTAATAGAAGCCAGCCGTTGTCTTTTAATAGTTCGGTGGCATCTTGAAGGATTCGTGGATAGAAATCAAGGCCGTTATGTCCGCCATCCAGGGCTAAGCGAGGCTCGTAGTCGCGCACCTCGGGTTGGAGGGTGTCAAAATCGGATCGTGCAATGTAGGGGGGATTACTGACAATCATATCAAAGCGGTGTTGGGCGGCCTTCAGGGACAATTTTGGAGAGAGATCCGTCAGGACAAAATCAATATTTTCAATTTGATTTCTTTCGGCATTTTTTTGTGCCACAGCCAAGGCCTCTTTGGAAATTTCAGTGGCCATCATCGTGGAATGAGGGAATTCCTTCGCGAGTGTAATAGCCAGACAGCCAGATCCTGTGCCGATATCGAGCAGGGAATATTTTTCCTCAACGTTGGTGAGAATTTTTTTGGCGATTTCAATCATGAGCTCTGTTTCCGGACGTGGGATAAGGACGGAGGGATTGGTCAGAAAAGAGAGGCCAAAAAATTCTTGGACCCCAGTGATGTATTGTAATGGTTCGCGATGATAGCGCCTTTGAATGAGTTCCTTGTAAAGCTCTCTTTGGGATAAAGAAACCTCTTTTTTAAAATGAACATAGAGATCGATTCGGGAACACTTTAAGACATGAGCGAGGAGGAGTTCGGCATCGAGACGGGGATTGGGAATATCTTTTGATTTAAAATAGTCGGATGTCCACTGGATGATGTCTAAGGGATACCACTTTTTGCTGTCTGTAGTCTGAGAGGAGGATGGAGGATTCATAGGGTCTCTTTAATGGCTTCGGTTTGATAATGCGTTCTCAAGGCCATGATGATTTCATCAAGATTGCCATCCAAAATCTGGTCAAGTTGGTGGAGGGTCAGTCCGATACGGTGATCAGTGACTCGACTTTGTGGAAAATTGTAGGTTCGAATCTTTTCACTCCGATCTCCGGAGCCTATTTGGGATTTTCTCTCAGCCCTCTCTTGCGCCTCTTGTTCCCTCTGTTTCGCTTCCAGGAGACGAGATTTTAATATTTTAAGACCCTTGGCCCGATTTTTGATTTGAGATCGTTCATCGCGACACACCACGACCATTCCTGAAGGGATGTGGGTCAAACGCACGGCAGAGTCCGTTGTATTGACTCCTTGTCCTCCAGGGCCCGAGGAGCGAAAGACTTCGATCTTGAGATCCTTTTCTTCGATGTCGATTTCGATATCGTCTGCTTCGGGAACCACAGCAACAGTGACGGCCGAGGTATGGATACGCCCGGAGGATTCTGTTTTAGGGACGCGCTGAACCCTGTGGACTCCGCTTTCATATTTTAAGTCGCTGAAGACATTGTTGCCGGTAATGAGGACGATGATTTCCTTGAGGCCGCCTATTCCCGTATAATTGGAATCCATGAGCTCTACTCGCCAGCCCTTGCGTTCGGCGTATCGGGAATACATGCGAAAAAGATCCGAGGCAAAAAGGGCGGCCTCTTCACCTCCGGTTCCGGCGCGGATTTCAAGCAAGGTGTTTTTTTCATCCCGAGAATCCTTGGGGAGGAGGAGTGTTTTGAGTTCATTTTCCAATTTTGTTTTTTGAGATTCTAATAAAGTCAAATCTTCTTTAGCCAGTTGGCGAAGCCCCTCATCGATTTCTTCATTAAGGATGTGTTTGTTATCTTCGATGTCCTTGCAGGTTTTTTGGTATTGAAGGAAGGTATTGACCAAGGGAGAGAGGCGCGAGCGTTCTTTGAGGATTTTTTGGTATTCTTTCTGGTTTTGGACAATATCAGGCTGAGAAAGCTGTTTTTCCAGCTCTTGATATTTTTTCTCAAATTCTTGAAGTTTTTGAAACATGGTTATTTAATGCCCCTGCCTTATTGGACTTGAGCACACAAGCCCCTTGGCACATCAGGACCTTACCAAATCGCTAACCTTTTTTCTTTGGGGCTTTTTCTTGGATCTTGGCGTAGCGTTTCTTAAAGCGCTCTACACGACCTGCCGTGTCGATAAGCTTTTGCTTCCCTGTATAGAAGGGATGGCAGTTGGAACAAATCGCAATAGAGATATTCTTGACTGTGGACAGGGTCTCGATGACGTTGCCACAGGCACAGGTAATCTTGATGGGATGTAATTCTGGGTGGAGGCCTTCTTTCATGAGGGGGCGTTTCTAGCATGGCTATCTTAAGGAAATCAAGGGCTTTTTATCTAGGAACGATTGATGTAATCGTTGAGATAGGGAAGGAGAAAGGCGTCCCTGTCTTGGGCAGCTTGAAAGGAGGAGGATTGATGAAAGGTGGTATTTCCATTGTTTTCGAGGGACTGGAGGCCTTTATGGAGGACATTGGTCGTATCGCCCCAGCGTTGATAGGTATCGGGCCCTTGGGCCTGCGAGGAGCGGCGCTGGATCTTGGGTTCGGTGATCCCAAAGCTATCGGTAAAACTACGGGCGGCCCCCTGGAGGCGTTTAAAAAGGCCTGATTTTGGAACACTTCTTGGGGCTTGCAGCCCTGTCCTTACGATCTGTGAGGGATGGATCCTCCTTATGGACGGGGTATTTTGGGGCCGCATTTGAGGGCTGACACCGGGATTTCTATGACTGAATACAGGAGAACTCATACTGTCTCTTAGTAAGAGCAAGATTAGTGCCAATTAAAGGGCAAAAAGAGGGGTTTTGAAGGATATACAACAAGTTGATATTATTTAGTTTTTTACAAGAACAGGAGTGAACGGAGGCCCTCCCTCTCTTATTTTCATATTTTATTGGGGCATGGACCCCCCATTTCGGCGGTTAATTTTCCCCGATTTGACTTCCCCTAAGACAACTTGATATAGCATTTCAACTTTGAATGAGTACTCATGTGCTCATTCAAAGCCTGCTTATCAATTTTGCAGGTACTTATGGTTGGTCATTTAAGCTGTACTCACTGAAAGTTAATAAACCATAGGTTGGGTCTTCTTCTACGAAAGGAACGAGATTTGGGGCTATTTGATGGTGCCATGAAAGAGATTGAGGAGCGAGGAAGAAAAAGGTCCCTTCTCTCGGTCCACCCCCTTTCCCCCCCCATCCTCGTCATTGAGGGACAGGAAAAGATAAACTTTTGTTCCAATGATTATTTAGGTCTTGCCCAAGACCCTCGTTTGGTGGAGGCCGCGTGTCAAGCAGCCAGGGATTATGGGGCTGGGTCCAAGGCCTCTTGCCTGGTGGGCGGACATTATGATCTCCATGAGGCCTGCGAAAGGGAGGTCGCGGCCTTTAAAAACACCGAGGCCGCCTTGATTCTCAATTCGGGGTATCAGGCCAATATTGGTCTCCTGCCGATTTTAGCGACCCGAGGGGATGTCATTTTTAGCGATGCCTTGAATCATGCCTCCTTGATTGATGGATGTCGTTTGTCCAGGGCCAAAAAAGAGGTGTATTCGCATCATGATTTAGAGGCCTTGGAAGGGGCCCTGAAAAAGGCGGCCCAGGCTCGCAAGCGATGGATTGTCGTGGAGGGGGTCTATAGTATGGAGGGGGACGTTACGCCCTTGCCCGAGATATTGGCCTTGGCGGAAAAGTATGAGGCCTATGTCTATTTGGATGAGGCCCATGCCACAGGGGTCTTTGGCAAAGAAGGGCGGGGCTTGGTGGAGTATTTTGAGGACCAAGGGCATTCACTCAAGACAGATCGTTTATGGCAGATGGGGACCTTTGGCAAGGCCTTGGGTTCGTTTGGGGCCTATGTGGCCGGGGATCGGGGTTGGATGGATTATGTGGTGAATACGTGTCGCTCTTTTATCTTTACCACCGCCCTGCCGCCGCCTGTTTTGGGGGCCATTCGAAAGGCTGTTGAGATTGTGCCTCAAGAATCAGAGAGACGAAGACGTTTGTGGCAATGGGTGAAGATGTTTCAAGGGGTCTCGCCTATTATCCCTATTATTATCGGTTCAGAGCAGGCGACCTTGCATATTCATGAAAGGCTTTTGGAGGAGGGTTTTTTTGTCCAAGGGATTCGCCCGCCCACAGTGCCTCGAGGGACCTCACGCCTCCGCCTCACCTTGTCCGCCAGTCATACCCAAGAACATATCGTGGCCTTCAAAAAGGTGTTGGAAAGGGGGTAGAGGGGAATGGTGAAAAATAAAAATAGGCACTTAAAGACCTTGGATCATGGGACACTCTGGCACCCCTTTACTCAAATGACAGAATATGGCCAGGAAGATCCTATCATTATCCAACGGGCTAATGGTCATGAGCTCATTGATATTGACGGCAAACATTATTTGGATGGGGTGTCGTCGCTTTGGGTGAATGTCCATGGGCATCGAAAAAAAGAGATTGATCAGGCCATCAAAAAACAGCTCAATCAATTTTCCCATTCGACCCTATTAGGGGTGAGTCATGTGCCCGCCTTGGAGTTGGCTGAAAAACTTGTCAAGATAACGCCACACAACCTCACACGCGTCTTTTATTCGGACAATGGGTCCACAGCGGTGGAGATCGCCTTGAAGATGGCCTTTCAGGCCTGTCAGCAAAAAGGACTCACAAAAAAGAAGAGGTTTGTGTGTTTTGAAAATGGCTATCATGGCGACACCCTGGGTTCCGTCAGTGTCGGGGGCATTGACCTCTTTCATGAGATGTATCGCCCCTTGCTTTTTGAGGCCCTCAAGGTTTCTTATCCAGATCCTTATCATTCAGGACAAGGTCTGGAGGCGTGTCGACGGCATTGTTTGGAAAAGTTAGAGGCCGTTTTTAGGGAAAAATCCGATGAGATCGCGGCCCTGATTATTGAACCCTTGATTCAGGGGGCCGGGGGCATGATCATCTCTCCTCCGGGATTTTTAAAGGGGGTACGCCATCTCTGCACACAATACAATGTATGGATGATTGCCGACGAAGTAGCCACGGGTTTTGGGCGTACCGGCAAGATGTTTGCGTGTGATCATGAGGCCGTACGACCGGACTTTATGACTTTGGCCAAGGGGATAACGGGGGGTTATCTGCCTTTGGCCGTGACACTCACGACGGAAGAAGTTTATCAGGCCTTTGAGGCCCCTTATGAGGAGTTGAAGACATTTTTTCACGGACATTCCTATTCAGGGAATGCCCTGGCGTGTGCCGCAGCCTTGGCAAATCTCAAAATCTTTAAAAAAGAAAAGACCTTGGAAAAAATGAAAGAGAAAATTATATATCTCTCAAAGGAGTTAAAAAAGTTTTGGGACTTGCCGACAGTCGGCGATATTCGGCAAAAGGGTTTTATGGTGGGGATTGAGTTGGTCAAGGATCGGGAGACCAAGACCCCTTATGCCTTGGAAGAAAGGATCGGCCATCGGGTGATTCTCAGGGCCCGGGAGAAAGGGGTGATCCTCCGTCCCTTGGACAATGTGATTGTCCTGATGCCCCCTTTATCCTTGACGAAAAGGGAATTATCACATTTGTGTGGGGTCACGTTTGAGGCGATTCAAGAGGTGACTGCGAAGCAGTCATCCCGAGTGTAAGCGAGGGATCTCCCGAGTCAACTCATGGGATTATTTTTGAGGAGTGGAAAGGACTCACATGTCTCGCGGCCTTTTCATTGTTGGTACAGATACCGATGTAGGCAAGACCCTTGTGGCGGGAGGGCTGGCCCGGTTTTTGAGAAGGCAAAATTATAATGTCGGGGTCATGAAACCGTTTGAGTCCGGTTTGGCAAGGAGGAAGGAAGGAGAGACGGATACCCATTTTCTCATGTCCATGGCCGAGGTGAAGGATGCGTGTGAGGAGGTCAATCCCTATCGTTTTCAAGAATCACTGGCCCCGGGGGTGGCGGCCGCCCGTGCGGGGATCGAGGTTTCTTTTAAAGAGATTGGGAAAAAATTTGAGATACTTGCGAAACGCCATCCCTGGATGATCGTGGAAGGGGCGGGGGGGCTCATTGTTCCCTTGACATCTCACGAGACTCATCTCGAATTGATCAAGATGTTGGGACTCCCCGTCCTCGTTGTGGGACGGTTATCCCTGGGAACGATCAATCACACGATGCTGACCATTCATTGCCTTAAAAGTGTGGGGATTCCCGTGGCCGGGATTGTCCTCAATCAGACCTCGCCGGAGGTGACGGTGGCCGAAGAGGCCAATCCGCAGGTGATCCAGTCCATGACCTCTCTCTCTCTCTGGGGGGTTCTTCCCTATTTAAAGGATTCCAGAGATCCCGATGTTGTCGTCGGCGTTATTCAAGAAAGATTAGGCGATGCAATTTACCGTTTCATCCAATCGGCCTAAAGAACTGATCGACTCCTGTTCGTGAGGGGAACCTGGCAGGGCTTAAATAGGTGTGGATTCCCGATAATAGGAGCAAAGAGTCCTTCTTAAGCCATCTCTTTGATTCGGGGTTAATCCCTCTTCACCAATGAGCTCGCTGACTTGTTGAGTTGCTTGGTCCCAGGCCTCTTCAGCATAGGCTGTCTGAAAGGCCCTGTCTAATACAAGTCGTTGGTCTGGTCGATGGTTTATGTCTAAGTCTCGTCCCAATTCTTCCTCAAGAGATCTTTCTGAGGGTTCAATATGGCGAGAACGACTAATGAGACCCCGTCTGTCATAAAAATCTCGGATCATGGCTGGGTCATTAAGGTTGGCTCCAAAGTAAATTCTGCTTTGCTGACTTTCAAATATTTCTCTACCATGTTCATTAATGATCGATTCAATCAAGAGGTCTCTTTGTGTGGTCTGGAGTAAGTCTTCAGCAGGCTCAGCCGCTAACAGATCTCCATTAAGAATGGCTAGTTGATCAAGTTGGTGTTGAGTCTCCTCAGAAATGTTTCTGGGAATTCTGTCCTGAAATTCTGCCTGAACCCTTGTATTAACGGCGTATTCGCTTCCTATGGCAGAACTTGCAAATCCTAGGGCTAAACGAGGGACTAAAGGATCATCAAATTCAAGATTCTCATTCAGTTCAACAATCCAGTCCTCAACTGATCCTTCTTCCAGGGGGAGATCGGGATCATAAGCGGTTTCTTCAATAAAATTTTCAGGTGCAACAGTCCATCCTTCATCAGTTTCGACTTCCACAGAATTTTCAGGTTCGATGGTATTATGAAGAGGAATTTGAGAAGGGCGTGACCAGAGCGAGTTTGTGGGGCCTGTTATATCGAGACTGCCAGGAATGACAGATGTTAATTGCCTTAATGTATCGCTTGATGTGGTCGGTGTCTCTTCAGGAGAAATACACTCTGGAAATTTTCTATGCGATTCGACATCTCTCTCTTCGGGCATTGCTATTAAGGCATTAAGATTTTGCAAAAAATTAGAGATTATTTGATCTATTATGGTGCTCATAAAAAATCTTCCTCTATGACAGAATTATTATCGTCGTTGGGAAGGGGGCGAGTTGTGGATTTGACTCAAAAAAGTCTGACAATCTATAAAAATAGAATTCTCAATTGATTGTAAATGCTTGTTTTTTAAGTAAATATTATAATATATTACGTTATGTATAATAATCAAGAATACAGTGCAAGTCATGACAATTTCTTCCCGTGATTTATTTCTTGTGGTGGAGGGCCCGGAAGAGGAGGACAATCAGTGTGATGACCATCACGGGAAAGATTAAAATGAGGGACATTATATTGAAATAGATCATGCCTTCATGCTCTGAGGTCTTGCGTATCAAAAAAGTGAGATAGGAGGAGTAGTAGGCCAAAAAAAGAAGGCCCTCAAACCGGGCAATTTTAAAACCTGTAAAAAAGATAGGAAGACAGGCCACGGCAGCAACAATCATGAAGGGGACGTCAAAATGGAGGGCGAACGATCGGACCTTGATCCCGAAGGGGGCCAGGAGGCTGCTCAAGCCCAAGACACCGATGATATTTATAATATTGCTTCCAATGATGCTGCCGACGGCAACATCCCGATGCCCACGAATGGCGGCCACCATGGCGGTGATGAGTTCCGGGAGTGTTGTCCCTATGGCGACAATCGTCAACCCAATGACGAGTTCACCGACCCCTAGTGAAGTCGCAATAAAAGTGGTTCCCTTCACCAGCCAGTAAGATCCGATCAAGAGTGATAGAAGACCAAGGACGATATAAATCATCTGGATGGATACATCCGTTTTTTTCCCCCTGCCGAATTCCTCCTCATATTCCTTTTGCACAAAAAGGGTGTCGGGGCGACTTTTTTTGATGGTAAAAAAGGTGTAAAGAACGGCACAACACAAGAGGATTCCACCGTCCACATGGCTCACGACCCCGTCAACGGCCATGATCCCCATCATGATGGAAAAGCCGATCATGATGGGGACATCGAGTCGTATGATTTTTTGGGCAACAAAGAGGGGGGTGACTGTTGCGGACAATCCCAAAATGAGAAAAATATTACAGATATTGCTCCCAACGATGTTTCCAAAGGCCAAATCCGTCTGATTACGAAGGGCAGAGATTGTGCCGATGGCAAATTCGGGGGTGCTGGTGCCAAAGGCCACGATGGTAAGACCTATGATGAGGGGGGAAAGGCCCAGGAGGGCGGCCAGGCGTGCGGCACCGCGAATGAGCCATTCAGCCCCCAGGACCAGCAAGAGGAATCCTGCGATAAAGAGGAGGAGGGGGTGCACAGCTAAGCCCTACTCTCCTCCCGGGGACAGGTCAAATGCCTTTTGTGGGGGAAATGGAGAAGCAACTATTTGGGGCAGCGACCGATAGTCTCCCGTTATGGTCCCCCCATCCATCAGGCCCAGGCTTGAGGCCGTTTTCGAGGCCTTGAGGCGGCCTATCACCTCGGTGAGGCAATTAGCCGGTCATGTCCGCGGTGTTCGTGAGGTTTTAGGACCCGGGCATCCTTTGCATCAGAAAACCCTGACGCTTGAAAGGATTATTGACGCTCAAGGAGAAGAAACAGTTGCCGATCCCTCGATTCGGGAAGGGGCAGAGATTTTTCTTCGACAGGCCGGGGTCCTGCCTGAGAGGGAACAGGATCTCCAAACATTTGCAGAAGGGTTGGAGAGGGTCGTTCAATCATCACCAGAACATCTTTGGTCTCGAGGGGCTGGTCGGTTTGCCGCTACGGCATTTGCTGGGGCGGGTGTTGCTGCGTCTCCCATCCCTGGATATATCCTTGAAGAGGCGATTGGAACGGGGGCGACGTCCGTCTATCGAGCCGTCCAAGAAGGTTCAGGCCGTGCCGTGGCCATCAAGGATTATCGTTGGATGACGACCCTGCCCTCTGACACGACATCCAGTTTGGAGGCTTATAGGGCCCGTCTTCGTTTTTCCGGGGGGGCGCTCAATGAGGTTCGGTTTCAGTGGCGGCCTTCTTCGCCACACATCGTCGAACTGGTGGATATCGTGAGCACGCCGGAACGACTGGCCCTCGTCTATGAACTGATGGAGAGGAGCGTGGGGGCCATGGTGATGCAGCATCAAAGGCCGTTTACCTTAAGACAGGCGGCGCAAATGATCGAATGTGTGGCCTGCCTGCACGAGCACGGTATCTTGCACCGCGATATCAAACCGGAAAATTTTCTGCAAAGTCCAGGGGACGGGATCGTCAAAATGACCGACTTTCAAACCAGTTGTCGTTTTGGCGAACGTCCGACCACCCTGGATGCCGCTTTTTATTATCTTCCCCCGGAGGCGAGACCGACCTCTCACTACTATGATCCTACGGCCGACGTTTATGCCTTGGGCAAGACCCTTTTTCAGATGTCCGAAGGGGGATGGGCCACGCCCTTGGAAGAACGGGTGGCCCTTGCACGGCAGACACCGGAGGGACTTATGAATCTTCCCCTCCTTTTGCATCCTGATCCCGCAAGACCCTGGCATCGAGATCCACCCCCGTTTGAGACGATCCTTCGCCGGGCCATGGCCCCGGATCCTCTTAAGCGTTATCCAGACGCCGTCGCCATGAGGGAGGATTTTCATAGGCAGTTGGGAACACACCACTAGGAGGCCCTTGATTTTACAGGGCAGCACATTAATAATTATACAAGGATCTGCCCAGTATTAATCAGAGTGGTAAAGGCATTTTGTTTTTTTCCACTACGCGTAATAAGGTTTGAACTGATTAATTATGAAGGGCGGGGGACGTAGATGGGGAGGGCTTGATCGGGATGGAGTTGGAGGTCGCCCCTTTCGGCCTCTCCCGGTTGGAGGATTTCGGGGCCATAGCCAAAAAATTCCTGAAAGGAATGAGATTCGTAGGAAACGGACAGGATTCCTCCTCTATAGATAGCTGTGACGGTGTAACCGTCTCTGAGACGAAAGACGCCCGGGCCGGTTTGGCTTAACTGGCTTTGATACTGACCATCCACCCAGACAAGGATCCCACTCTCAAAGGGGATGGCATCGATGTCGCTGACACAAAAATCCCCTTTTGAGCTGTGTCCCGCGGGCAGTCGAAACCGGACCCGATCGTGGATGTGAAAATCACTGCTGATCACCCAAAAGGGTTCCTCTCCCCCATTGATGACGATCCCCCCGTCCGATTTATGGGATCGATCCGTAAAATCGGCGCAAGGGTTCTCGACCGTGGGGGAAGAGGCGCATCCCCAAAAGGCAAGTATTCTCGATGATACGAAGGTCATAGTTTTATTGTTTAATAAGATTATCGGCTTCCAGACATTTATGTTGCGTCTGTCAGAAATGATTGCCCATTTTTTCCCTATCGCTCATTATCAGTCATTATAAGTCGTTATCAGCCATTTATAAGTCAGACCATTTTTAGTGTGACTGATAAAGGGGGTATTTTATAAGTCATTATGCGCCATTATAAGGCTTTTATAAGGCATATATAGGTCAATAGCCTGGGGATTGAAGGCTTATTGCGTCTCTTGCTTTTCCCGCTGGTAATATTGTTCAAACAGGGGATCCTCTTTTTTCTTTTCCTTTTTCTGCTTTTCGTAAT
>MGSF01000007.1 GCA_001798715.1 Deltaproteobacteria bacterium RIFCSPLOWO2_02_FULL_50_16
ATCCATGCATAACATAGATTATGGCATATTTAAGAAACATTGGTTTTAAGCTGATTGAGGACCTGGAATCCGAGGGTCGGCGCACTTTTAGTGTGGAAGAAGCCATAAAACGCCTGAATTCGAAGAGAAAAAACGCCCTTGCGATTCTAGGCGGCTTAAAGCGTGCCCGGCGCATTGTGTCGCTGACAAGCGGTCTCTACGCCCTCTGGCATCCGTCAGAACGAAGATGGGGAATTCATCCTCTTCCGGTGCTTGATGCCCTGATGAAGTACAGGAATTGCCCCTATTATGTCGGACTTCTCTCCGCCGCAGATTACTACGGGGCGGCCCATCACAAGCCGCAGGTTCTCCAAGTCATCATTTCGAAGCAGATGAGGTTCAGAAAGGCAAAAGATCTGGCCCTCTCTCTTCACGTCTTCAATCAATTTCCTTCTGAAGGACTGTCCTCCGTAAAAACTCAGGGTGACATGATAATATTTTCGTCACCTGAGCGCACCGTTTTGGATCTTTTTTGTTTTGAATCGGCATGCGGAGGTTTTAAAAATATCTGTCTGGTGATCCGAGATCTGCTGCCCAAATTAAAGAAAGAGAATTTAAAGAAAATAATTGATGCGTACCCTTACTCATCGAGCGTTCAGAAACTGGGATATATGCTCGAACATTTTGAGTCGGACAAGCCACTCATGGATGTATTGAACAAGTGGGCGAGCCATCACAAACGGCCCAATATCTCCTTAAGTTCCAGGCTTCCAAAGAAGGGAAAAATACATCCATTGTGGCATGTGATTGAGAATGCGAAAATTGAGGAGGAGGAATGATCGGGCAAAATGCAATCACAGGCTGGAGATCAAGGGTCCCCTGGAGAAATGATCTTCAGGTGGAGCAAGATCTGATCCTGCATGCGATGATTCAAGCGATTTATTCCGATCCTTTCCTGCAAAGGAAAATTGCGCTTCGCGGGGGCACCTGCCTCAATAAGTTTACTTGGGATGTGCCGGTGCGTTATAGTGAAGACCTGGATTTCGTACAGATCACACCGGAGAAAATCGGGCCAACAGCGGATCATCTTCGCAACGCCTTGAAAGACATCTTCGAAGAAGAGGGAAAATCAGAGTCAAAAGGAGGCAGTTTTAAGCTCTTTTATTCGTTTCTGCCTGAGAACAACCCTGACCACCGGCAACAGATTAAGATTGAAATCAATACCAGAGAACAGTTTGCAATAGAGGGATACAAAAAAATTAAAATAACCCTCGATTCGCTGTGGCGAACAGGTGAAGCCGTCGCCACCACATTTTCTACCGAAGAACTGTTTGCCACCAAGCTAAGAGCCTTATATCAGCGCAGAAAAGGCAGGGATCTTTTTGATTTATGGATGAGCCAAAAACTTAAGCCGGATTATAAAAAGATCGTCCGTTTGTTCCTTGAATACATGAAACACAACAAGAAAATAGTTCATCGTGATCTATTGATCCAAAACCTCGATGACAAAATGGAAGACCAGAGCTTTCTGGATGATATCACGGCACTCATCGTCCACGGATCCGACTATGATCCGGTCAAAGCGGCCGACTTCGTCAATAAAGAGTTGTTTTTACTTGTCCCAGAGTCAAAAAGTAAAACAAAGAAAAGACGGAGACGGGACTAATCAATTTTTTCCCCTTGAGAGCCCCTCGATACGGTGCTAATCTAACCCTTAAGTGAAAAACTGGTTAACAAGAGGATTTGAAAGAGTCATTTGGATCATCTCCATGGTTATGATGACTGGACTGTCCAGTTATGTCACATTTTGGATTCAAGACAAATCTCCAGACGTCATCGTCCTGGACGAATCTAAAATGGGTGAAAAATGATCGATGTAAAAAAGAAATTCAGTGAAATGTCCGTCCTCTTTCCCCTCCTGGCCGTCTATACGATCACTTATTTGGGGCTCATGATCTACGACTTTGTAGCCAAGGAGGCCTTCGAGATGCCGGCGGGGATGATGGGGGTCTACACGGCCCTGCTTTTGGCCTATGCGACGGACAAGGAGATCAGGAGATGGCTCGGCAAGGAAAAGCCCAGCCGGTATGGATCGTATTTTGTTTACCTCTGGTTTGTCTTTTTTCTAGTTGCCTTTGTCATCCAGAGTTTTAAAGCGGAGTATACCCTTCCCAAGGATCTCATCGCCGTCGTCTTAGAGGTCCTTGCGGTCTTCTTCGGGTCCAAGGCCTCAAAGAAGGTCTATGAGATGAAACAAGGGCAAGGTGCCGAAGCCCTGTCCCGTGAGGAAAAGGTCCTTTCCTATTTGAAGGAACACAAAGAGGCCAAGAATAATGATTTTCAGCAAATCCTGGGGGCGTCTGAAAGCACTGTCAGAAGAATTTTAAACACCATGGAATCCAAAGGCCTCGTTGAGCAACACGGGGATAAAAAAGCCACCACCTACACACTGTCTGAAAAAGAATAATACGCACCATAAGTCTACTCCGTAGACTTCTGGCACGATAACGGCCGCCCTATTTGCCGTCCCGGCAAACATGGGGCCCTGGCCGTTATCGCTCACTATCAGTCATTATCGCCTGTTATCGGTCATTTATCGGTCAATCAGTCAAAAAGTGGATGATAAAGGGCTTTTTTATCGTTTTTTATCAGTCATTATCAGGCGTTTAAACGCCATATATCAGCCATCTATAAGTTATAGGGCTAAAACGAGCCTGTACTAGCCCTGTACCTTCGCAGGGCTCAAGTATGATTGGTCGCTCGCAGAGCTTGCGATCCCTGAGGTGCCAGAGGCACTTGATCCGAAGCCCCATGAGTTTGCCCCTTTTCTAGGCAATGCCTGGGTTTTAACCAGGCCTTGACCTTGAGGACAACGAAAAAATCCAGCGAAATCAAGATGTAAAAATAAAGTGGGGCTTGGCACATGCCTTGCTATGGAATCAGCACAGTGCAGTGAATTTGAAAATCGGAAATCAATGTGTCCCGGTGTCTAAAGCCGTAGGGTCTTGGGACACAGGCCATAAATTATTTTAATGAGGAGGATGTTATGAGTCCAGATCAGCTCAAAGTGATGGCGGACACGATATGGGTTCTCGTAACGGCGTTCTTGGTATTTTGGATGAACGCCGGTTTTGCCCTCGTCGAGTCCGGTCTCTGTCGCGCCAAGAACGCGGCCAATATCTTGGGCAAAAATTTTATTGTTTTTGCCATCGCCTCCCTATCATTTTGGTTGATAGGGTTTGGCCTCATGTTTAGCGAGGGGACTCCCTACTTCGGTCTTGGCGGGCTCATGCTCGGAGGGGCCGACAACAGCCCGGCAACCGCCGATGCCTATCAGGGCATCTTTACCTCGCTCAATTGGACCTCGGTACCCCTGCTCGCCAAATTTTTCTTTCAATTGGTCTTTGCGGGAACTGCCGCGACGATTGTCTCCGGGGCTGTCGCCGAAAGAATCCATTTCGTATCCTTTATGATCTTTTCAGCGGTCCTGGTGGCAATTTTCTATCCCATCACCGGTCACTGGATCTGGGGCGGCGGATTCCTGGCCGGCCTGGGCATGTGGGATTTTGCCGGCTCAACGGTTGTCCATTCGGTGGGAGGTTGGGCAGCCTTGGCGGGCGTCCTTGTCCTCGGGCCCCGGTTGGGAAAATTCCGCAAGGACGGAGTCCATCCCATCCCCGGTCATAACATGACCAGCGCGACCTTGGGTGGGTTGATCCTGTGGCTCGGTTGGTTTGGTTTCAATCCGGGGAGCACCATGGCGGCCGATCCCGGGGCCATTGCCCATATCGCCGTGACGACCAATATGGCGGCGGCGGCGGGTGCCCTGATGGCCACCTTTACGGCATGGATCTTAATCGGGAAACCCGACTTGTCCATGACTATCAACGGGGCCTTGGCGGGCCTGGTGGCGATCACCGCTCCCTGCGCCTTTGTGAGCCCGCTCAGTTCTATCGTTATTGGTTTGGTTGCAGGTGTGTTAGTGGTCTTTTCGGTCCTGTCCTTTGATAAAATCAAGATCGATGACCCCGTGGGGGCCCTCTCGGTGCACTTAGTGAACGGTATCTGGGGGACCTTGGCCGTCGGTCTCTTTTCCGAGGCGGCGATCAGCGCCAGCGTGGGTAATGGCCTCTTCTTCAGCGGTGGTGGAAAGCTCCTCTGGGCCCAGATCCAGGGGGTCTTTTGGGTCGGACTCTTTACCTTTACGGCCGCATTGGCCCTCTGGCTGATCCTCAAGGCCGTCATGGGTATCCGGGTCTCTCCCCGTGTGGAAATGGAGGGTTTGGACATCCACGAGATGGGGATGGAGGCCTATGCCAAGGATACCTTTGGTACGGAGTATTTAACGGAAATTGCTGATTCGGGAAAATACTAAGGAGTTCAAATCCTACTATACATAGGAAACGCTACTAGTAAATTCCGCAGGAGGTTCTTATGAAAAAGGTTGAGGCCATTATCAAACCCTTCAAGCTGGATGAGGTCAAGGAGGCCCTTCAAAAGGTCGGCATCCAGGGGATGACGATTTCCGAGATCAAGGGGGTCGGCCGCCAGAAGGGACACACGGAACTCTACCGAGGCGCCGAGTATGTCGTTGATTTTCTCCCCAAGGTGATGATCACGGTCGTCGTGGATGACGGACTGGTGCCCGCCGTGATTGAGGCCACTCTGAAGGCCGCCAAGACCGGCAAGATCGGTGACGGAAAGATCTTCATCTCCAGCTTGGACGAGGTCGTTCGGATCCGGACGGGTGAAACGGGAAAATCGGCTATTTAGTCATTCATGGGCTTGCCAACGCATGAGAAATCAGTTACAGGTCAGCGCATTAATTTCTATTCATAAAGACTGACAGTACTAAGGCAAATAACACACCCCTGGGTTTTCAATGTATAGTGGGGACATGGCTGCCTTAGTATCGCCTTAGGACCTATTGAAAAAAGGCATGTCCCCTATGCGAGTCAACCTCTCCTCCAGGCTCACCCAATTCATTTTGAAGTTAGGACCGTTCATTTTGGTGGGGATCCTGATCCTCTCGGCGGTGAGCCTCCCGCGAACGATCCGCCTCTTCAAGACGATCTCTACCGATCCTGTCGATCTCCTGCCGCGGGACAATCCCAATGTCCAATCACTCCTCCGGGTGAGGGAAAAGCTGGAAAGAGGGGTCCGCACCTCAGTCGTCTTTGAGTCCGAAGATCCTGCCAAAACCATTCAATTTCTTCAGGACACAACCCAAAGGCTTCGAGCGCTTCCATGGGTCGGCAAGGTCGTGGATCGAAAGGTGGGCTATGATTTCTTTGACCGGCACAAGCTTATCTTCCTGGACCTCGATGACTTGAAAACAATCCGCGACCGCATCGACCGAAAGATTCAAAAAGAAAAATTGGGAAACTTTTTCATTGAACTCGAAGAGGAGGAAGAGTTTTCCTTCAAAGACC
Source organism: Deltaproteobacteria bacterium RIFCSPLOWO2_02_FULL_50_16 (assembly GCA_001798715.1). GTDB lineage: Bacteria > UBA10199 > UBA10199 > 2-02-FULL-50-16 > 2-02-FULL-50-16 > 2-02-FULL-50-16. The sequence continues at coordinate 5,412 of MGSF01000007.1, forward strand.
TGGAAGAAAAATATCACAGCCGCTATTCAGACGAGACCATCAGCGAGTATAATGTGAGTCCCGATGGCAAGATTTTTTCCATCTCCGTGGAATCAGGGCCCGAGGCGATGGGGTTGGCAGAGACAAGCGTCTTTCAGGATGCGATGGAGTCCTTTATGGGGACGCTTCGCCCCCACGATTATCATCCGACGATGAAGGTCTATTTCTCCGGGGCCTCAAAGGTCCTCGAATACCGGGCCCTCATGCGTGATCTAAAAAAAGTAGGCCTCATTGCAGGGATCCTTATTTTCATCCCTCTATTGATCCGGTTTCGAAATCCCCTCCACGTGGGGGCTATCTTCTTGCCCCTGGCGGTGAGTCTACCGATCTCATTTGCCGCGGCCTCTTTCTTTATCCCAAGACTCAATGTCTCTACTTCGTTTCTCTTCGCCATCCTGGGAGGCCTGGGGATCGAAAACGGGATCCATATCTTCAGTCGCTATTTTGAAATGAGGGGGGCTGGAAAAGAGGAGGCCCTTGCCCTGCGCGATATCTTTTCCCATACGGGGCGGGCCATCCTGACCTCGGTGGCGGCCGTGGCCGTGACGTTTCTCCTCTTGATGATCAACGATTTTCGTGGATTTTCCGATTTTGGATTGATCGCGGGAATGGGATTGTGGATTATCTTTGCCGTCTACTTCAGTTTTTTTCCATCGCTCCTCGTTTTTCTGGAAAAGACCAAGATCCTGAAGATCAGACCCCGGAGGACCGGAAAAGAGTGGACGTTTGGGATCAAACCGAGACACCTAAATTTTTCCCTCATTGTCTTTGTCATTTTTTCCCTCTACTCCTTTCTTGCGGTTCCCTTTCTCAAGTTTGAATTTGATTCCAAAAAAATCAGGGCGGATCTCCCCGCCGTAAGGATCGCGAGAGAAAAACAACGCCTGACGACACGTCGGGTCAATAACCCCGCAGTATTGGTGATCGAGGGAAATGAGGAGGCCCGGATTCTGACGGCGACTGTGGATCAAAAGAGAGCACAAGATAAATTAAGCCCCACCATCGACACGGCCAAATCCTATTATGACCTCATTCCTTCCGATCAGGGGGAAAAGATGAAGGTCATCCAGGAAATGAGAGATCTCCTCTCTGACCCGACGATCAAACTGGTCAAGGGAGAACAACAGAAAGACCTGAACCGTTTTAAAAAGGCCCTGGAAGAAAGCAATCCTGTGGAAGAAAGTGAGATCCCCCAGGAGGTCTCCGAGATATTCAGGGGAAGGCCGGAGATTCCGGGCGAGGTTTTTTATATCAACGCCCTCCCTGAGCTGGAGATGGATGACGGCCGCAATGCCATGCGGTTTGCAGAGGATGTGGAAAATCTTGACACCCCGCGCGGCACCTTCCATCCCTCGAGTGACGCCATCGTCTACGGGATCGTCCTTCGGACCATGCTTCAAGATTCGAGACAGGTCCTCGCCATCTCGCTCTTGTCCATCGCCCTTTTTGTCTTCCTGGACTTCAGAAACTGGAAGAAGACCGCCATCGTGATGGCCTCGATTATGGTGGGGGTCTTTTGGCTCTTGGGAATCATGCTCCTCTTCGGCATCCAGTTTAACTTTTACAACATGATCATCATTCCGGCCGTCATGGGGATGTCGATCGACAACTCCATCCACATCTATCATCGCTATGAAGAGCTGGGGCGGGGATCTCTTTCCAAGGTGCTTTCTTCGACGGGCCTAGCGGCACTCCTCTCCTCACTCACCAATGCCTCTGGATTTTTCGGTCTCCTCTTCTGCGCCCATCGTGGTCTTTATTCGATCGGACTTCTGGCTGTTATCGGCGTGGGGACTTGTCTTTTATCCACACTCATCTTTCTGCCAGCTACATTGCAATTTTTGGAGCATCGACTTCAACGACCTCTCTCAAAATCATCTCCCTCCCCTTGAGATATCCCCACCACTTGTAAAGCATGTCCCCCAGGGAAATGACGGCCAGGACAGCCATAAAACCCACAAGTCCGGCATCGAATCTTAGGTTCCACATCTCGGCCGTTGTGGCCGCCAAAGAGGCCTTTTCCCAAAAGAGGAGGACCGAGGCACAGGCCGCTGTCAGGGTCGTGACAAACATGAAGATCATGGGAATCAGTGTCACCCAGATATACTTGATCTTTTTGGACTTGATGATGAGGGTGGTCCCCACCCCCAGGGCGATGGCGGCCAGGATCTGGTTGGCGACCCCAAACATGGGCCAGATGGTCGAGATATTGCCCGAAAAGATGAGGTATCCCCAGGCCCCCACCACCGCAAGACTCGAGAGGATGATCCCGGGAAGCCATCGTGTCTGTGCGAGGGGTTTGTAGAGACGGCCCCCGAACTCTTGAACGATGAATCGTGCCACCCGCGTCCCCGCGTCAACGGTCGTCAAGATAAAGAGGGCCTCAAACATGAGGGCAAAATTATACCAATAAGGCATCAGGGCCTTCATCCCGGGGAGGTTGGAGAGGATCGAGGCCATCCCCACCGCGAGGGACACGGCCCCTCCAGGACGATGGGCGACATCGATTTGAACCGATTGGGAAAGTTCGCTGATCTTCTCCACAGGAAAACCCAGAGACGCAAGGGCCTCAAAGGAAAGGGGGCTGTTAATGGCAAAATAATCGCCGGGGATGAGGATCGTGGCCGCCACCAAGGCGATGACCGAGACAAAACCCTCCACCAGCATCGCCCCATAACCGATCATGCGAATATCCCCCTCCGAGGCAATCATCTTGGGGGTCGTCCCGGAGGCAATGAGGGAGTGAAAACCGGAAATGGCCCCGCAGGCAATCGTGATAAACATAAAGGGAAAGACGGTCCCTGGGATAATGGGACCATTGCCGTGAATAAAGGGAGTGACGGCGGGCATCTGGAGGGGAGGGGCCATGAGGAGGACTCCGAGGGCGAGGAGAGAGACGGTGCCAATCTTCATATAGGTCGAGAGATAGTCCCTCGGACAGAGGAGGAGTCCTACAGGAAGGATGGAGGCTATAAAGCCATAAATAATCAGACAGAAGACCAGGGTATTTCTGGAAAGATCAAAAACGGGGGCAAGAAACGATCCCGGAATCAAGTGCCCCGTAAAAACGGACACGAGGAGGAGGACAACCCCTATCACACTCATCTCAAAGACCTTGCCGGGCCTGATTTTATCCAAATAGATCCCCATGAAAAGGGCGATGGGGATCGTCATGGCGATCGTATAGGTCCCCCACGGACTCTTCGTGAGGGCATTGACAACGGCGAGCCCCAGTCCCGCAAGGGCCACAATAATGATAAAGAGGATGGCGACCGACGTCGCGAGTCCCCCGACGGGACCGATCTCGTCCTTGGCAATCTGGGCCAGCGAACACCCATTGCGCCGGACAGAGGCCGTAAGGATCACCATGTCGTGAACTGCTCCCCCTAAAGCCGCCCCGATCAAGATCCACAAAAATCCGGGAAGATACCCAAACTGGGCCGCGAGCATCGGACCGATCAGGGGACCGGCCCCCGCAATGGCAGCAAAGTGATGCCCAAAGAGGACCCACCGATGGGTCGGGTCATAATCGACACCATCTTTTAAACGATGAGCCGGCGTCACATAACGGGTATTTAAGGAAAGGACCTTGCTCGCGAGAAAGGCGGAATAAAACCGATAACTAATGACATAAAGACATCCCGTCGCCACCACGAGCCAGAGGGCATTGATCTCTTCCTCAGGGCGAATGACCCTCGTCACGACAGCAAGTGAAAAGGCCCCAATGAGGGCGACAAGGCCCCAAAAAATCTTTTTCAACATGACTGTCTGGATACCCCGTCCCTTCCCTCCTTGTCAACAGCCTGCCCATGAAAACAAAAAAGAAAAAATCCCCGTTAATTTATTTCTTTACATGACATCAAATCTGGGTAAATCTTGGGACACAGTAGGGATTTCACATCCTACTGTGTCCCAAGATTTCAATGTCTAAAAGTATCGCAAAAAAACTTTCATTCCTTGATCGCTATCTAACGCTTTGGATATTTCTGGCAATGGGAATTGGCGTGAGCAGTGGCTATTTTTATCCTAAAATAAAGGACTTTGTTAATATATTTCAAGTGGGAACAACAAACATCCCGATAGCTGTAGGCCTGATACTTATGATGTATCCTCCTCTGGCCAAGGTAAAGTATGAGGAGCTTGGCGATGTCTTTCGCGACTACAAGGTCCTGTCGCTCTCTTTGGTTCAGAACTGGATCATAGGCCCGATATTCATGACCGCACTCGCACTCATCTTCTTGCGCGGCTATCCTGAATATATGGTAGGGCTCATAATGATAGGCCTCGCCCGTTGTATAGCCATGGTCATCGTCTGGAACGATCTTGCAAAGGGCGATACCGAATATGCAGCGGGGCTTGTTGCGTTCAATTCGATCTTTCAAGTCCTGTTTTATTCGGTCTATGCTTATATATTTATAACTATTGTTCCTACATGGTTTGGTATTCAGGGAGCCGTCGTTCAGGTCACAATCAACCAGATAGCAAAAAGTGTATTCATATATCTAGGCCTACCATTTATCGCCGGTTTTATGACAAGGTTCACGCTCAAAAGGCTCAAGGGCAAAGAATGGTATGAACAGAAATTTATAACCAAAATCAGTCCCATCACCTTGATAGCCCTATTGTTCACCATTGTCGTCATGTTCTCACTCAAGGGCGAATACATTGTTAAGTTGCCTCTGGATGTTTTAAGAATAGCGGTTCCTCTCTTGATATATTTCGTCGTGATGTTCCTCGTTTCTTTTTACATGGGGAAAAAAGTCGGTGCCAACTATCCAAAAACCACGACACTTGCATTTACCGCCGCCAGCAATAACTTTGAATTGGCAATCGCTGTTGCCGTAGCCGTGTTTGGCATCAATTCCGGCGCGGCATTCGCGGCTGTCATCGGCCCTCTGGTGGAAGTGCCTGCGTTAATAGGGCTTGTTAATGTAGCCTTCTGGTTCCGTAAAGCGTTTCCTATGTAGAGTAGGATTTGAACTCCTTAGTATTGGGGCGACGAGAACGGTTGTGAACGCTTATTTCCCTCACCGAAGCCGAGAAGTTTTGCCCCCTACAGGTTTTTAGCAACCTTCCCTCCCCCCCTCCGATAGAAGGGTTGATATGACATTCAAGATGGACCGGCTAGCGGGCCTGGACCTCCAGGGGATCTTGGGTCTCGTGGAGGAGGGGGCTCGCAACGATCGCTTAAGAAATCAAGTCCGTACGTTCCTCAACGATAACCCCAGTGGGGATCCCCATAAAATCGATGAAGGGATGGAGGCCTACTCGCTCGCCCAATTTCTGACGATCCATTATCCCCAGGCCCTCCAGGTCCCCATCCCTGGGGCCCAGCTGGAGACCTATCGGGCGCGGTTTCAACTCCCAGAACCAGCACGCCAAAAGAGGATCAGGTGGTTAGAGGTAGAGGCCCGAGGGACACAGCTCCGTACCGTCTCCGAGGAACGAAAGAATACCTATTGGAAGGAACATTTCACAACCAACAAGCGTCATATTTTAGAGGCCACTCAAGAATTGGATAAGAGAAGGCCAACGGGTCAAGGAGAAACCGATCCAAAAAAGCGACCGGTGGTCATGGTCCTGGGGGCGGGGAGTTGTGCGGATATTCCCCTGGAAGAATTGGCCAAGAAATATCGAGTCGTGCTGGTGGATATCGATGAGGCCTCCATGAAGGTGGCTATGGCGCAACTTCCCAAGAATCTTCATCAATACGTCTCCTATGAAGTCCGGGACTTGAGCGGGGGGGCGATCTTTCGCCTTTCCCAAGAGGTCGACCCAATCATCCAGACCGCTACAACGGGCTATCAGGCGGTCACCCGGATCCAAGAGGTCTTTGCCAAGACCCCTATCCCCGTTCCCGTGTTGGAAGGGACGGAGCGGGCGGACCTGTTGATTTCATCCATGCTTGTCAGTCAGATCCCCACTTTTTTAATTGAAGCAACGAACCAAAAGCTCGGGGCAAAATTTGGCACCAGTCCTCACCAAGACAGAGATTTTATGGCGGCGGCGAGCCAGATGGCGGGCAGGATGCATGATGCCCACGCCGAGGCCCTGCGCGACTTTGTGGTCCGTTCCGGGGGGGTGGCCTATTATTCGAGCGACATTGCCAATGTGACCGCCTATAAGACCCCCGCACAGGAGGATTATCAGTTTGATGTGAGGAGCACTGTTCCCATCCTCTTGCACCAAGGAGATCCCTTTGGGGACATCGATGTCGTCTTTAGAGGAGATCCGGACGTGACCTTGGCCAGGAGTTATGAGTCCTGGTTTTGGCACGAACATCCCCCCGAACTTACGGGAAAGAGAAAACTGGTTGCGGTCGATGTGGGCGGGGAAACCCTCCTCATGGTCGATGCCCCGCAGGGAGAGTCACGCATGGTGGATGCGGTCGTGATCGCTACCCCCGTTGCCTCACCTCC
>MGSF01000008.1 GCA_001798715.1 Deltaproteobacteria bacterium RIFCSPLOWO2_02_FULL_50_16
ACAAGACTCAGAGAACCCGATAGGTTTCTCACGTTTTAATAAATATGGGAGTTGGTATGATACGACTTCCTCTTTTAATGGGGCTTCAAAGATCCTGGAAACCGAGAGCCGCGGTCGGTATGAATTTAGTTATGAAGAGTATGATCTCCAGGCAAAACAGTCTAAAGGGGAAATAAAATATAACTACGAATCCAAGCATAAGTACAATCAAAAAACAGGGAGTTATTCCGGAAATTATCGTTATGTCTATGACAATGGGAGTGATTATAGCTACCGGTATTCGTACGATTCCCGCACGCGGGTCTATAAATATTATTATACGGATAACAAAACCGGGACGTCACGGGAGTACACCTACCAATATTGAGAGTGGTGGAAAATAATTGTCTTTTTTCGCATTTCCCGATACAAATGAAGACGTTAAGGCATAATGATTAAACTAGCAAAAAAAATAGCTCAAGGGGCCGGCGCCATCCAACGTCGACACCTAGGGCGAATCAAGAACATCCGCTTTAAGGGAGACATCAATCTTCTCACGGAAGTGGATCAGGCCTGCGAGAAATTTATCATTGATAAAATCAAGGCACACTATCCGGACCATGATATTTTGGCTGAGGAATCAGGGACGTCTTACAGTCAAAGCTCTGATTATCGATGGATTATTGATCCCTTGGATGGAACGACAAATTATGCCCATGGTTATCCCTTCTTCGGCGTCAGTATCGGTCTGGAATATCGGGGAAAGATTGTGTGCGGTGTGGTCTATGATCCGATTCGTGATGAACTCTTCTCGGCCGTCAAGGACAAGGGGGCCGATCTCAACGGGAAGCCTATTTGTGTTTCTAAAAATCAGTCTTTGAAAAAGTCTCTGTTGGCCACTGGATTTGCCTATAATGTTCATGAGACGGAAATCGATAATTTGGATCATTTTTCAAATTTTATTAAAACCGCCCAGGCGGTAAGACGGGATGGAACGGCGGCCCTAGATCTTTGTTATGTGGCCTGTGGCCGTTTTGATGGTTATTGGGAATTGGGTCTGTGGCCTTGGGATGTGGCCGCGGGATATTTGATTGTGGAGGAAGCGGGGGGTCGTGTCACTCAATTTCGGGGGACGTCTTTTGATGTCTATGGCAAGGAAATTGTGGCCAGTAATGGTCTGATTCACGATGAGATGAAAACCTCACTCGCCAGGGGAAAGGTCCCCAAGGAAGGGCAGCGGCGGCAAGAGTTGCTTAATATTCGAAAAACGTAGACACCTTCTGTCTCGTCTTCTTTTTTTCAGAAACCCCTTTTTTTTCGTTGAGTCTCTTTTCCTGCGCCCTTCTGGATCGCCGGCGTTTTTGACGGCGGATTTTTTCCTTGAGTTTTTGAGCCTCCGATTTTTTTTTGAAAAGGCAGGCCTCGATCTTTTCAATGAGACGGCGCCGGGCCAAAAAGCGATTGGTGGCCTGGGAGCGGGTGGTTTGACATTTGACCTCGAGGCCCGTGGGGATGTGTCTCAGGACGACACAGGAAGCCGTTTTGTTGAGTTTTTGTCCCCCCGGACCGGAGGAGCGGACAAAGTGTTCTTGGATATCGTGGGGTTTGATGCCCAAGTGATTGAAACGGTCCTCGAGTTCTCTTTGTTTTTGGGGGGATATTGCAGTGACGAAGGCCATGATTTTACAGGGACAAGAGTTTTTTACCGGCCTCAATAAGGCCCTGTGCCATTTCTACCGACGGGGCCTCTGCATAAATGCGAACGAGAGGCTCAGTGCCGGACGCTCGAAGGAGAAGCCAGCTTCCGTCTTCAAATTCATAGCGGGAACCGTCTTGTTTGTTGATTTGACTGACACGATGACCGTCTATTATTTTTTCACGAGTCTTTGCGATTGTCACGCGGGCCTTTTGAATTTCTTCAGAATTGAGGTGGAGATCATTGCGGATAAAATGATGGGGTCCGATTTCTTTGTCGAGGTCCTCTAAAATTTTGCCGAGCGACTTTTTTTCGAGAGACATGATTTCTAAAAGCATCAGACCGGACAAGATGCCGTCACGCTCCTGAACATGGCTGGGGATGGCGATTCCCCCCGATTCTTCTCCTCCAATCAAGGGGGTGATTTCCTGAAATTTTTGGCAAATGTGTTTGAATCCAACGGCCGTGACATGATATTTGATGCCGAATTTTTCGGCCAGCTTGTCAATCATATTGGTGGTCGTCACTGTCTTGACGGCCTCACCTTTTAAATTGTGATGGGTGACTAAATGACGGAATATGAGGGCGAAAATATGATGGGAATCCACAAAGTGTCCATTTTCGTCGACAGCCCCGATGCGGTCGGCGTCGCCGTCAGTGGCCAATCCGATATCAAAAGCGCCTTCATGGGTGGTCTTTATGAGTTCTGATAGATTTTTGGCGATGGGTTCTGGCTGGATGCCTCCAAATGTGGGGTTGCTGTCGGTGTGGAGTTCCTGGAGGGGATGGCCGAGGACGTGACTGAAAAAATGTGTTCCCGCGCCATACATGGGATCGGCGATGATCCTCCATCCCGCATTGCGTATGGCCTTTAAATCAATCATGGAGGCGAGTTGTTGGCAGTATTCTTGTGTGGGATCAAAAAACCGGAGGAGATCTCGGGACCGGGCTTCATCTAAAGATATTTCTTTCGCCTTTTTTCCCTTTTGTCTTTCTTCATGACATCTTGTTTCCACCCTCTGGCAGAATTGCGGCGAGGCCGAACCCCCATAGGCCTCTTTAAACTTAATGCCATTCCATTCGAAGGGATTGTGACTGGCCGTGACCATGACTCCGCCCATGCCTTTTTCCTTTGTCAGCCACGAAATGCAGGGGGTGGGGCAAAATTGGGAAGAAAGATACACGGGAAATCCATTGGCGGCAAGCACCTGTGCGGCTTTTTCGGCAAACTGGGCCGAAAGAAAGCGGCGGTCATATCCCAGATAAATGGGGCCGGGTTTGGGATTGTCCTGTAAAAGGATGTCGGCATAGGCCTGAATGACAGAGGCGACATTTTCAAAGGTGAAGTCATCGGCAATCAATCCCCTCCAACCGTCGGTTCCAAATGTGATACTCATCATCAACCCTTTTTTTGAAAACGCTGATTGTGAATCATCTTTATGGCCGCAAGGGCTGCCGCCAGCAGATTATGCGCATCGGCTTTGCCCTGCCAAGCAATATCAAAGGCTGTTCCATGATCGACGCTGGTGCGAATAATGGGAAGCCCGAGTGTTATATTGACACCATCTTTAAAATGCAAGAGCTTAAAGGGAATGAGCCCCTGATCATGATACATACAGATGACGACATCAAACCCACCCCTGGCCGCCCTATAAAATAATGTGTCGGGAGGAAAAGGTCCAAAGACTTTCATCTTTTTCTTTTGTGCCCAGCGAAGGGCGGGAAGGATGAGGGTCTTCTCTTCCTGTCCAAACATACCCTCTTCGCCGGCGTGGGGATTGAACCCTGCGAGGGCAATTCTCGGTGTTTTCAAACCGAAGTATTTTTTTAGACTCAAATGGGTTATTTCAATTGTCTCTTTGATTCGGGAGATAGAGAGGAGTTGTGGAACGAGGGCTAGGGGTTCGTGAATGGTGACGAGGACAACCTTGAGTCGGGGTCCCGACATCATCATGCGGACGCGATTTTCACGAGTTTGGGTGAGGTGGGCCAAAAACTCGGTGTGACCGGGAAAGGCAAGACCGGCCTTTTGAAGATGGGCCTTGCAAATGGGGGCCGTCACGACTCCGTCCATCAGACCTTCCTGAATGAATTTTACGGCGAGTCGAATGGCGGCAATGGATATTTGTCCGCACAGCTTTTTTTCTTTATGAGTCAAGTGCCTTGGTGAAAATGTAGGATTCGAATCCAAGGGATGGGAGTCAACGATGCGTGGAGGTTTTGCCCCTCTTTGCGGCTGAAAGCGTTTAAAGGCCCTCTCCATCACCGGCCGGGAACCAAAAATGATGGGGTGACAATGGCGGATCAGGGAAGGAAACCCTTTTGCGATGATTTCAGGGCCAATCCCTGCAGGATCTCCCATCGTGAAACCTAATGTGGGTTTAAAGCGAGTCGTCATTTTTGATGTCTATATAAGTACGACCACGAACCTCTTTTAAGTAGATTTTCAATTCTTCAGAAAGGCGCGAATCGGCAACCATGCGATGAAGCATTTCATCGTCAATATTATCAATATTTTTGTTTTCCTTTTTCATTTTCATGCGAAAATTGTTGATATCGGCTTCAGTCACTTTAATTCTGGGAAAAATAATCTGCCCAAAAAACATCGACTGCTTGATTTCATTCACCAGTTGCATTTTATATTGCTCAAAGGGTATCCCTTTTTTTTGCAGCTCGGCTTTAAGGGCTTCGAGGGTCATTTGATTGCGACGGAGAACAGCATGGATAGTGTTGGCCAGATCTTCATTATTGACTTTGTAGTCCTTCTTTTCGATTTCCTGGTGAAGCAGGCTTTTGTCGATAAGCTCTTCAAGGATTTCATTTTTTTTTTGAGAATTCTGTTTGTCGCCGATCCCCTTGATTTTAAGGACTTCGTTGAGATCGGATTGTAAAATAATATCATCGCCGACTATGGCAATAATGCGGTCGACGGTTTGTGACCCGTAAAGAGAAGGGCACAGCATTCCCATGGCAATGAGAAGGAGAAAAATCGTTTTTTTATTAATGGATCTCGTCATTCTATTTTTTTGAGGTTTTCGATATTTAATGTTACAGGATGTTCCTGCCTGAGTTGAACCAACCATTGATCGATATTGTCCTTTTCGAATTCAATAAGCAATTTTTGGCGAATTTCCGCCTTGACATCGTTGTAGTCCAGTCTTTGAGGATTCCTTTTTTCCATAACCTTAAATAGGTGAAAACCATAACTCGAGGTGACAATCTCACTGATTTCACCCGGTTTCAAGGAAAAACACGCCTTATCAAAGACGGAAGGGAATTGACCTTTGGAAAAAAAACCCAGATCCCCGCCTTTTGCGGCATCCGGGGACTCCGAGTGTTGTTTGGCGATCTCTTCAAAATTCCCCCCCTTTTTTAAAAGCTCGAGAAGGGCCTCCGCCTTTTTTAGGGTCTTGACCATGATATGGCGGGCGCGAACCTGGGAAGGGATATTGTAATCATCAGGGTTATTTTGATAATGATCCCTCATCATTTTTTCAGTGATCTCGATTTTCGAACGCAGTTCTGATTTTATAAGTTTTGATAAAATCATTTTGTTTCTCTGGCTCTCTTTCCAATCGTTGTAGGACTGATGATGGTCTTTAAGAAGCTTCTGGAAATCTTTTGCTGTCGCAGTTCCAATGAGGGCCTTTATGTGTTTTTCAAGGTCTTTATTGTTGACAGTGACTTTTAGGTTTTCAGCTAGATTGAGCAGAAGTTGCTGATCGATATATTGAGAAAGGATGTTTTTTTTGATTTCGAGTCCTTTCTCAGATTGCAAAATATGGGGGTCATAATTTTTCTCGGAGGGCCGATAGTAGGGTTTAAATTTTCCCCATGTGATGGGGGTGTCACCCACTTGAGCCAAGACAAGTGAGGCGTCCGAAAAGCAGGCCGGAAGACAGGTTAAAACCAATAAGATAAGAGTAAGAAATTTATGGGGCACATCCTTAGCTAACATGCTGTATCATGGTATTCAAGAGCTTTCGTGCCTCTCCTAAGCGCTCTTTTTCTCCAAGGTTGGGGGCACGAATCGTCAGACACATATCAGGGGAAAGATTGTATTTTTTTGGGTCCTTATGAACCCATTTCATGATGATGTCCGGATCAAGGGGTGTTGTGTTGTCAAAGGCCAGTTGATACTTGATGGTGTCATATTTGAGGGATTTAAGACGGAGGGCCTTGGCCAGGATCTTGAGTCCCATGAGAGAGACAAGATTTTCAAGGACGAGGGGAAGAGGACCAAATCGATCTTCCATTTCGGATTGTAAGTCAACCATCTGCGTCTCATCCGATGGAGAGGCGAGGCGTCTGTACAGATCCAGCCGTACAGAATGATCAGGAATGTAGTCTTCCGGAATAAATGCTGGAATTCTGAAATTGATTTCCGGGTCTATGTCGTCCAGAAGGGGTTCGCCTTTGAGGTCATAAACCGCTTTTTCTAAGAGCTCAGTGTAGAGTTCGTATCCCAGGGCGGATATTTGACCGGATTGTTTTGTCCCCAAAAGATTGCCGGCCCCCCGTATCTCCAGGTCGTGAGAGGCCAGGCGAAACCCGGTTCCCAGATCGGAAAATTTTTGAAGGACTTGTATTCTTTTTTTTGCATCCGGTGTCAGTTGCTCCTTTTCGGGAATGAGGAGGTAACAATAGGCTCTTTGCTTGCTGCGGCCCACGCGACCGCGGAGTTGGTAAATCTGAGCCAATCCCATTTTATCAGATCGGTTAATAATAATTGTATTGGCAGTGGGAATATCGATTCCGGATTCTATGATCGTGGTGCAGAGGAGGATGTCAAATTTTCTTTGAGAAAATCGAATCATCACATCTTCAAGGGCATTTTCCGCCATTTGGCCATGTCCGATCTCGATTGTGGCCTCAGGAACCACACCCCGAAGACGAGTGAGTATATTTTCAATCCCTTCCACGCGATTGTGGACAAAAAATATCTGCCCTCCCCGTCGTATTTCTCTCATGATGGCCTCACGGATTGTTCCTTCGTCAAAATGGGTGACAAAGGTACGAATCGCCAAACGGTCATGGGGAGGGGTTTCGATCACACTGATTTTTCGGATGCCGATAAGTGACATAAATAAGGTTCTTGGAATGGGGGTGGCGCTCATACTCATGACATCGACGGATTTTTTAAGGCGCTTGATTTTCTCTTTGTGCCGAACGCCAAAACGGTGTTCTTCGTCGACGACTAAAAGCCCCAGTTCTTTATAAGAAATATCCGATTGAAGGAGGCGGTGGGTTCCGATGATGATGTCGATCGCGCCTTCCCTGAGTTGGGCCACGATTTTTTTCTGTTGGGCTAGGGTACGAAAGCGGGAAAGCATTTCGATTTTGATGGGAAAGTCATGAAAACGTTCCTGAAAGCGTTCGAGATGTTGGCAAGCCAGCAAGGTGGTCGGGACCAAGACGGCGGCCTGTTTTGATTCGAGGACTGCCTTAAAGGCCGCCCTCATGGCGACCTCTGTTTTTCCATAACCGACATCTCCCAGGATCAGGCGATCCATGGGCTTGGGAAGGGCCATGTCATCAAGGACATCCCTGATGGCTGTTGCCTGGTCTTCCGTTTCTTCAAAGGGAAAGCCGGCCTCGAAGGATTCAAAGAGGGGATCCACCTTGGAGAAGGCATGTCCCTGTCCCGTTTCCCGCTCGGCGTAGAGATTGATCAGTTCGCCCGCCATTTCTCGGATGGATTCCTGGGCCTGTTTTTTGAGTTTTTCCCAGCGAGGGGATCCTAGATTATCAAGAGGAGGGGTTTTGCCTTCGGTGCCCACATAGCGCTGAATCAGATTGATCCTGGAAATGGGGAGAAAGAGCTTGTCTCCCTTGTTGTATTCTAAGAGAAGAAAATCATTTTCGACCCCTTCAAAGTTCATGTGATTGAGACCCCGATAGAGACCGACGCCATGATCTTGATGGACGACGGGATCGCCGGGCATGATTTCACTGAGTGAGGAAAAATAATCCGCCCCCTTTTTGAGGGTGGCCCTCTTAGGAGTTTTGGCGCCGAAGATCTCGTCCTCGGTAATGATGACAAGGCCTTTTTCCGGCCTCTGGTTGTCTGCAAGATTTGAGATTTCTAGGGCGTCTGGGGCTCCGGCCCATGTCCGGAAACCCTGACTTAAGTGGCCGATGACGATCCAAATAACGTCATGAGACAGTTCCCTGAAGGGACGTGTATACACGTACATGTGAAGGGCATGATCCAGTGAATCAGGGCATATTTTCAGGGGAAGAGAGGTCCCCTCCATCAGATCGATGATGCGTTGGGCCTGAATTGGATGAGAGGCCGTGATCAGGATTTGCGATGTATTGACCCATTGATTGAGTTTTTCGACAAGGGGGGCTAAAAGGGATTCTCCTTTTTTTGTGTGATGCATCGTCTGACGGATGTCTTCATTGGTTTCCACCTGAAAGGAGAGAGAGCGGGGATCGTCGGAGGCAAATTCCTCGATGTGGATTTTCGTCGGTCCCTTCAATCTCTCCTCGAGATCCTTTTGCCATTGGGAAAAAGGGTAATAGCAGATTTCCGGATTGAGGATCTGCTTCAGATCCTTTTGGTGAGGAAAAAGATCGGCAAGTTCTGCCTGAAGATCGGTCCAGGTATTTTTGAGTTCTAGGGGATGCTCCAGGATCCAGTGAGTATTGGAAGGCAAATAGTCGATGAGGGTGGCCCCTTTTTCGTAATAAAGGGCCAAAAAATTTTCAAGTCCCTGGGGAACAAGGCCTTCCTTGAGGTCTTCGATAAGAGAACCTCTCTGATTTTTTGGGATGTCGAGGTCATTGCAGCGGTTTTGAATATTTTTGATGGCGAATTTAACGGTGGAAGGGGACATCAGGGTCTCCCGGGTGGGCGTCAGGGAGATTTCCGAAAGAGACTTTAAGGACTTTTGTGTCTTGGGATCGAAGGTGCGGATCGATTCGATGATGTCGCCAAAAAACTCGATTCTTAAGGGGTCCTCGGAACAAGGAGTGGCGATGTCCATGAGGGCCCCGCGGATGGCAAAGGTCCCGGCATCTTCCACAATGGGGACTTTTTGGTACCCCCATTGGGTCAGCTGTTCGATGAGGAGTTCGCGAGAGATCTCTTCGTCTTTCTTTAAGATATGAATGGCGGTTTGGAGGATCTCGGGAGGAAGGGTCCAGGAGAGGAGGGCGGCAAGAGAGGTGACGAGACATCGGGGCGCGTCTTTCTGGTTCAATCGGGCGAGGATCCTGATCCGGTCGGCCACGATATCGAGATGGGGCGACAGGGCGGAATAAGGGGGATTGTCGTAGGCGGGATAGAGGGCTATTGAGGGTTCATGGGATTCTGGAGGCATGTCCCTGAAGGGACTAGAGTCCATGAAAAACTGCAAATCCCTGAAAAAACCTTGGGCCTGGGATTCGGTGGCTGTGAGGTAGATAAAGTTTTTGTGATGTGTGCGACGAATGAGATGGGAGACAAGATACACGGGGGCCGATCCCCCCAAACCGGAGAGGGGGAGGATTGGGATACCGGATTCTAGGGCCTCAAGGACTCGTTTCACGAAAGTTAAATTATTAACAGGACCGAAGTAATATGGACAGCCCGATAGGGCTAACAGCCGGTCCTGTAATACTAACAGTCCCCAAATGTCTATACAATTTCGGGACTGTTAGTATTGTAGAGGGAGTGGCCGCCGTCGTCAAGTCAATGTGCTCGTCTAAGGAGGGTGTCGCGTCGTTCCCAGCGATCCCTTTGTTCAAAGGGATGGCCATGGCCGCGACCCACTACGATGTTTCTCACCGATCGAAGGGCTCGAAGGGCACGCGTCAATCGATTAAGGGGAGTTCCAGTCTCACGAAAGATCCCGGGCTTGAGATCATGGGCCTCACGGGCGAGCCATAGAAGGCGGGCCTCAGGGGTCGGAAAGCGATCCCGAAGGGAGAATTGACGCATGTCGAGATCCAGTCTCTCCATCCCTTCCTGGGGGGAGAGGCGTTGGCGGAGCCAGGAGAGATAATTATCGGTTGAGGTGAAGGGGGTTTCTTGTGCATGACGCCTTAAGTCTTGCCACATTTCACGATCCAGTCGTGAGGCACGGGCGGCCTCTTGTTCAAGGAGGGAAAGAAGCGGATCTCTTTGGATGGGTTCATCGAGTCGTAGCCAGGGATCGCGAACCACGAGTGTGGGGGGGATCTCAAAGGGGATAAAGAGTTCGCGGCGTCGGCCGAGGTCATAATGCGGGTCCACGATGTGTTGGAGGCTCATGACATCGACGGCCTCCACGAGGAGGGCGCGAGGAATTTCCAGTGTCATGACGCGTCCCTCATTTTCTGAGGCAAATTGTCCCGCAAAATCCGGGAGGCTTGTGGTGACAACGGCGTAGCGCTGAAAGGGGTAGGATAAAAAGGCCTCTTGTTCTGCAGGTGTCCTCCGGGCAAAATATTCCCTCCGTTGGGCGGGGGTTAAGAGATCGGCGCCGTGCCGGAGGGGATCTCGAGTTTGTCGGTTGGCCCGTAGATTGGGGGCCAAGAGTCGGGAGTTGGCGCCTTGTCCCTGTCCTCGATACACGATGATCCACTCCTCAGGGGGGATGCGTTTTCTTAATTCGGGGAGGCTCAATCCGCTATAGACAAGCTCAAAGGCCTCGGCCGTT
>MGSF01000009.1 GCA_001798715.1 Deltaproteobacteria bacterium RIFCSPLOWO2_02_FULL_50_16
CCGAATAAATTCAACTGGTTGTCCATGTTGCCTTCTTGCACTCTGTAACGACCGCCCTCCAAGGCTTGTAAAATGGGCATTTTCTCGAAAGCGGTCACGCTCAAAATCTGCAAAATTGTGTAGAGGCTCTCCTCGATCTTCAACCGCTTCTTCATGATCGCGACCAGCACGTAAATCGAGACGGCGATCCACACTTGAGTCTTCACGGCGTTCTCGGACGTCCCGAAAAAACGTTTGATGCGAAGGTGCTGTTTGATCCATTTGAAAAAGAGTTCGACCTGCCAGCGGCATTTGTAGAGTTGTGCGATGGTCAGAGGCGGCAACACGAAGTTGTTGGTCAAAAAGGTCAGATCCTTTTCGGTCTTGGAATCGAAGTAACGAATCCGTCGCATCTTGTCCGGATAATCCTTCGCGGAATAGAAGCCGGTCAAAGCGATCGTCTGATCGCATTGGACCCCAGTTGTCTTCTCGATCGGATGAGAATAAAGCCTTCGGAATCCGAAGTTGCTCTTGGAACGGGTCACGAAGAAGGCCAGGCATTGCGCCATCAGATACAGGCGGGTGAAATCCAGATAGCCACGATCCATCACATAGAAGGACCCGGCCTCCGGAAGAATCTCGTCCAGGATGTTGACGTCGTGGACCTTGCCGTCTGTAATGCTGATGAATGCTGGAATGGAGCCTCGCAGGTCTAAAAGAGTATGAAGCTTGATGGCCGCTTTCGTCTTCCGGAAGTGAGCCCAGGGAAATACGGAGAGGCACAAGTCGATGGTGGTGGAGTCCAAGGCGTAGACGGTCTCCTTGAGTTCGACACCGAAATCGTCGCCGGCGTACAGATCTCTCGCGATCGAGATTAAGACTTGAGCAAAGTCGGCGTGAATCTTCCAGTCGCGTGTCTCGTTGGCGTAAGCGAGGGTGCTCCGGGATACGTCGCTTCGGATCCCCATGTGATAGAGCTTCATCTGTTGGGCTTGAAGACAGGCCTCGATGTCCCGTAAACTCTCCCGATAAGTCAGTTGAGCGAAGGCCATCGCAAGAAACTGATCGAGACAGGAAAAACTCTGGACTTTGTGATGACCCTGGTAGCGATCGACGCAACGATGAAAATCCTTCAACGGCAGATGTTCCATGACCTGCGCAAAAACGATTTTGCCTGAATGCATAAGCCACCCCCTCCCGGCAAATACTGCCGGAAAAGTGGCCTGGAAGACATTTTGAGTTCAAATCGTTCCCGCTCATTTTTTGAAATAACTCCTTCTGTTTTAAGACCTTACTCACAATCCTCTATTCAACAGTTGGACAGTAGTGGAAAAGAATATCCATTCAGTCACCGCCAACACGCGGCAGGATGGGCAAGAACTCCTGAAAGAAGCTGTTCAAGCCAGAGTGAAAATACACACAACCACTTATGCCTTAGAAGATGCCAATAAGGCCTTACAAGACCTGAAACAAGATCAGATCAATGGGACGGGTGTCTTGATGATATGAAAATCCATCGACTCCATGACTGGAATTTAAGCTATCAAGAAGCCGTCCAAGTGCAAAAGAAACTCGTTAAAAAACTGAAATTGTCTCCCCTCAAGAAAAAAGCGTACCTCGTGGCCGGGGCCGACATCTCCTTTTCCAAAAAAGATCCGACACTCTACGCCGGAGTAGTGGTGATGAGGCTCCCGACGCTTGAAATAGTGGAAACAAGTACAATCAAAGGCCGGACCTCCTTTCCCTATATCCCAGGACTCCTGGCCTTTCGCGAGATCCCCGTTTTACTCAAGGCCTTCCAAAAATTAAAAAATGTCCCTGACGTCATTATGTGTGATGGACAGGGGATCGCCCATCCGCGGGGATTGGGGCTCGCCTCCCATCTCGGATTGATTCTCAAGACACCGACGATCGGCTGCGCCAAGACGCGCCTCGTCGGGGACTATAAAAAACCGGCACGACGGCAAGGGTCCCAAAAAAGGCTCCTCTATAAAGGAAGGAGGGTCGGATGCGTCTTCAGGAGCCAAAAAAACGTCAAACCCCTTTTTATCTCGCCCGGACATCTCATCGATTTTTCAGATAGTGTCAAAGTGATCCGACAGTGCATGTCGCACTACCGCCTCCCGGAACCGACGCGCCGGGCCCACGGGCTGGTCAATGCCTATCGCCAAAGCGGGTGACGACTCGATTCTAAACCATTAAAATTAAAAGGATTTTCTTGTGCGCGGCCCAAAAAGGTCATTGCTTTGACCTCCAAAGATTGATAAGGGATATGTTGAAAAATAGTAACGCCTATGCCCAAAAAACACCTCCTTTTTAATCCCTATCGCCCCGGCGATGAAAACGAGACCTACTGGTTTGATGCCCGATTGGTCCGTTTTCTTTTTCGAACCCTTTATTTTTGGGAAAGGTATTTTCGCTATGAGGTCATCGGCCTTGAAAACATCCCCAAAAAGGGCGGTGTCCTCCTGGCCATGAATCACGGTTTTTTCTTTGTCGACATCCCTTTGTTGGGCAAAAAGATATTTTCCCGAAGGGGACGACGTCTCCACACCGTGGCCGAACACCTCTCCTGGAAACTCCCCATCCTCCGTGAATTGATGCTCAATATCGGCGTCGTGGATGGCACCCCCAAGAATGCCCTGAGGATTTTAAAATCCGGTCATGCGATGATCGTCTGTCCCGGAGGCGCGAAAGAAGCCGTGCGTTCCTTCAGAAAGAAATACACACTCATGTGGGAAGATCATTATGGCTTTGTCAAGGTCGCCATCGCCGCCCAAGTCCCCATCATCCCCTGCATCTCTATCGGCATTGATGATGTCTATGTCATGCTCATCAACGGTTATCACCGCTGGAGAGAAACATTTGTTCCCCTCCCCGTATTCTTCGGGCTGGGTCTTTTTCCCCTCCCCGTAAAACTGAGACACTATATTGGAAGGCCCGTCACCCACACCTACAAACCTTCGCAACACAAAGACATGCGATGTGTGATGGATCTTCATCGTCGCGTCCTCGAGGAGGCCGAGAGGATCAAAAAAGAAGGGTTGCAAAAAAGAAGACTCGGGGGATTTCTATGAAGGCGATTACCCTTGATCGATTTGGAGGCCGTGATGTCCTCAAACTCACAAATCAGCCCCTGCCCGAAATCGGTCCTCAAGATATCCTCATTCATGTAAAGGCCGCGGGCGTTAATCCCGTCGATTGGAAGATCCGTGAGGGACTCCTTCAAGGACGCCTGCCCCATCAGTTTCCCATTATCCTGGGTTGGGAGGCCTCTGGGGTCGTAAAAAAGGTCGGAGAAAAAGTCACCCGCTTCAAGATGGGGGACCCCGTCATGAGTTACACCCGTAAAGATGTAATTCAGGGGGGGGCCTATGCTGAATATGTGAGCGTCCCCGAAAAAAATGCCGCCAAAAAACCCGAGAATCTCTCCTTTGAGGAGGCCGCCGCCCTGCCCCTGGCCGGCCTGACGGCCTACCAATCCCTTTTCGACGCCTTAAAACTAAAATCCGGGGAAACAATCCTCATTCATGCAGGCGCCGGGGGTGTTGGAGGCTTTGCTATCCAATTGGCCAAAAATACAGGGGCCCATATCATCACGACGGCAAGCTCTTATAATCATGAGTACGTCCGATCGCTGGGGGCCGAAGTGGTGATTGATTACAATAAAGAAAATTTTGCCGAAATCATCGATCAAAAATTTCCAAACGGTCTTGACACCGTCTACGATACCTACGGGGAACCCGTTCAGGATAAAAGCATCAGCATTTTGAAAAAAGGGGGGCGCTTTTGCTCCATCCTGGAGATCCCCAACGCCGACATCTACAAAAACCAGGGGTATAAAATTTCCTATGTCTTTGTCTCTCCCAATGCCGTCCAACTGGAAGAATTAGGCGAGCTCGCCTGCAAGGGAAGACTCAAAATAACCATCACCCACATCTTCCCCCTGGAAGAGGCCAAAAGGGCCCACGAGCAGAGTGAGACGGGTCACACGAGGGGCAAAATCATCCTGACCTTATAACACACAAGGAACTATTCAACGTCTGTCCGGCCTCCATAGCAAAACTCAATCTCGCAGGAGCGATCCCCCCCACAAGAATCGAGACACTCACCAAAATCAAGGGTTTCGTCCAAGACCTCTTCTAGTTCCCTGTCACTGAGCTCCCGTTCCCTCTCTCCCCGACTGGGACGACGGTTGTCATCATCCCGAACGGCCTCAGGGACTTCTGGAGGGGCCCCCGTCTCTGGATCTGCTCCCCCGACAAAGTCAGAGACCATGAAGGCCACTCCAAAAATCCCACCGATTCGTACCTCGTAAACTTCCTGTCGATAATAAACCGTTATGGGAGAGGCGTTGTGAACCAACTCCCAAAAAGATCCCGTCGGGGCATTGAGGAGGACCTCTTGCCGTAAAACCTCATTGGGAACATTTTTTAATCCAGGGGAGGCCTTTGAGGAGACCATGACTTGGGCCCCTGAGGCATTTGAGAGAAGCCCCCAGTATGGAGGAGGCACATTGGCCTTTAAGACGGCACGAACTTCGTCAAATCTTGCCGGATAGGCCTTCAATAAATTTAAGATCCCTGCTGCACGAAAGGGGTTCACCTGGGTCAAGTGACAGGCGAGGGAGGCATCAAAACCCGGTTGCGGGACATTTCCCTCGTCAAAGACAAAGTAACGCACCGCCACGGAATCGGCCTCATTCAAGAACTCTACCACGTGGGGATCGAGCGAGCCACATTGAGAAACATCTCCCCCCACCAAAAGGGGTCCACCCATAAGTCGTACCTGCCTTACCCCTATTATCGGCCCAGTATAACATTTGTTGCGCCATTTTTGTTTTATAACCAACTGATTCTACTGCTGATTTTTCACTTTTACATTCTGCATTTTTTCATTGGTCCCTTGAAGTCCCCTATGTTACACGCTTCCACTATGAGCTATCACACCTATCGTCCCGAGAGGGTCCCTCAAAGACTGGACGCCATCGTGATCGGTTCCGGGATCGGGGGACTTGCCGTCGCCGCGTGTCTCGCCAAGGCTGGAAAGGCCGTCCTCGTCCTCGAAAGACATTATGTGGCCGGTGGTTTTACCCACACCTTTAAGCGCCGCGAGTATGAATGGGATGTCGGCGTCCATTACATCGGTGAGGTCCACTCCCAAAAATCCGTCATGCGCCGGGCCCTGGACTATATCTCGGACAATGCCCTCAAGTGGGCCCCGATGTCGGAGGTCTATGACAAGATCTTTTTTGGCGATGAAAGTTATGAGTTTGTGGCGGGTGTCGACAATTTTAAGACCCTGTTAAAAGACCGCTTTCCCCAAGAAGCGAGGGCCATCGACACCTATATAGACCTTGTCCATCAACTGGCACGATCGGCCCAGGGCTTTTTTATGGAAAAGGCCCTCCCTCCCCTTGTGGCCAAAATCGCCTCTCCCTTTTTGACCTCTAAATTTATGAAATTGGCCCGTCAAACAACCTGGGAAGTCCTCTCCTCCTTGACACAAGACAAAAAATTGATCGGCGTCCTCACCGCCCAATGGGGGGACTATGGACTGCCACCCCGGCAATCTAGTTTTGCCATCCATGCCATGGTCGCCAAGCATTACTTTGACGGCGGGGCCTATCCCGTCGGGGGATCCTCAAGTTTTGTAAAAACAATTGCCCCCGTGATTGAGAAGGCAGGGGGCAAGGTCCTGGTCAAGGCCGAGGTCGAAAAGGTCCTGGTCCGCCAAGGAAGGGTCGTTGGCGTCCGCCTTGCGAATGGCGATGAAATCCTGGCCCCGATCGTCATCAGCGATGCGGGGGTGGTCAATACCTATCAAAGACTCCTTCCTTCTCACCTTGTGACCGAGTTTAAACTCGGCGAAAAATTAAACAGGATTCCCGCCTCAGAATCCCATATTTGTCTCTATATGGGTCTCAAGCACACTGCGCAAGAGTTGGGGTTGGGACAATCAAACTACTGGATCTATCCTGATTATGATCATGACATAAACCTGGAACGCTTTCGAAAAGACCCTATGGCCCCTCTCCCCGTTACCTATATTTCCTTTCCCTCCGCCAAAGATCCGACATGGCAGGAACATCACCCCAAAACGGCCACCCTAGAGGCCATTGGTGTGGCCCCTTACCAATGGTTTGAGCGCTGGGGAGAGACGGAATGGCAAAAGCGAGGGGATGATTACAAGAATTTTAAGGAAAGACTCTCGCATCGCCTTTTAGAGAATGTTTATCGCTACGTCCCTCAGGTGAAGGATAAAATTGACTATCATGAGCTCTCCACACCGCTGACAACAGAACATTTTTCAAACTATCACCGCGGTGAGATCTATGGACTCGAACACAGCCCGGAACGTTTCCGCCAGCGCTGGCTCAGGCCTCACACCCCCATCAAAAATCTCTTCCTCACAGGACAAGACATTGTCACGGCGGGGATCGGCGGGGCCCTTTTCGGAGGTATCCTGACGGCCGCAACCGTTCTTAAAAGGAATGTGATGTCCGATATTATGAGGCATATCTAGTCGTCCCTGATCACCTTCCTCAATCTGACTTTTTTTGTGGATTTTTTCGCATCGTGAGGGCCGCATCCCCCCCCGCTGTCCGGTGGAGCTCCATATCATAATATTGACCGAAATTGCGCTCCAGGGCCTCAAAAAACTCTTGAGGGGGTTGAGAGATCTCAACCCTATATTCTCCCATCCCAAAGGATTCTTTTTCAGGAACGATCATCGCCACATGGGGCAGGACCTCAATCAGGTTTTTGATCTGACGCCAGTCGTGATAATACCCTACATTGAGGACCGTCAAATAGAGCGGTTGGGTCTCTTCAAGGGGTTTTGTTTTTTCAACGGATTCGGCCTCCTCAGAGATTTGATTCTCCTCGGAGGACAAGGGAAGCGCCGCAGAACAAAGAAGAGCCACAGCCACAACAATCCTAAAGACTATTTGAGACATCGAACGGACTCTATCCTTTCAATGGGAAGAACGATCTCATCGGTCTCATCTTTCAGGGTAATCGAGAGGTTGTGATTGATACTTTTGAGGCGCCCCTTATAAACGGTGTCAAAGGCATGAATTTCAACCTCTTTTTTCAGGTACTTGTGTAAAATCTGGCTGATATCATCGGCGTCTTCACTCATAGGAAGGTGCGAAGCTATAAAAGCCTCATTTCCCTGTCAAGAGATATTGGGTTGTCGAAATGACAATATTTGTTTAAACTCCCCGCCGACATGTCCGATCTCAGCCTTATTATCATTTTTCTGATAATCTCCTTGAGTGTCCTGGCCCTACTCAATGGGTTCTCACGTCGCTTAAGCCCCCCTCCCGTCGAATCCCCCCCCTTTTCTCCGCATGGAGAGGGTGATTTTACACTCAGTGAGAAGGTCACCCCCTTAAATGATCACCTCATGACCTCCGCCATCACTGCCTTTATCTTCCTGTCGTTTATCCTCCTCCTGCTCCCCCTGGCCATAATCTTTCATTATAAGGTTGTCGAAGGCTATGGGCTCCAACTCCTTGTCGTCATGCTCCCCCTCTTCGCATTCATGGGACTCATCTTGCTCTTTATCGGAAAAAAAGGGAAATAAACTCAATGAGTCACCTCCTTCAAAAATGGCCTAAAAATTTCATCACAAAAAAATTGGCCCGATGGATACACCAAACTCACAATCGTTTTTTTTCTTGTATCCTTCTAGGAGGATCCACTCACGAAATCAACTCATCGTATCTCCGAAAAATAGGGGTTTCCATCACCACAAATCCACGACAGGCCGATATCCTTGTCCTCTCGCTCCCATTAACCGAAAAAATGGGTCGATGGTCCAGGATCCTCTATGACCAAATGCCTTTCCCCAAGTACACAATCGGCATTGGAAACAATTCGCAAAAGGGTTTCCCTGAAAAGACCTACTCTTTTTGTTCCCTGGAGGATGTCGGAATCTCCCTCAACCTTCATGTCCCTGATGCCTTAATGAACACAAAGACCCTGATGATGGCGTTTCAACAACTGCGAAATACCCTTTCCCAAGATATCACACGGGGTGAAGAAGGAGAAGAAAGTGCAGATAAGACACATTTTTGAGCACCTTCAGAAGGATTTGTCCTCCGTATTTTTTGAATTGCACGAAGACAGTCCTTCCCATGGAGGGGATCCCTTTATCCTTGTTCCGGCAATGAGTCTTCTGCCTGTGTGCGACATTCTTAAAGACATGCAGAGATATGATTTTCAGTGTTTGAGCAACCTGACGGCTGTGGATTTTCAGGATCATTTGAGACTTATCTATCATCTATTTTCCTATACCCATCATCACAGCCTCACACTCACAACGTCGCTATTGCCGCCTCATTACGAGATTGACTCTGTTTCGCGGCTTTGGCCCATTGCCAACTGGTTTGAGCGAGAAGTCTTTGACATGTTTGGCATACAATTTCGGGGGCATCCCTCTCTCAAGCGTCTCCTGCTACCCCAGCATTGGACAGGATATCCTCTAAGGAAAGACTATGAACGAATGGCTAGGTGAAGAAAAAAAAGTATGTATTGGTCCTCATCATCCCGTGACCCGGGGGGGAATGAATTTTATTGCCTCCTTGGACGGGGAGACCCTTCGTCAAGCCATTCCTGAAATAGGATATTGTCACCGTTCCCTGGAAAAAATAGCCGAAAATACCGATTATCAAGGCTTCACAACTTATGCCTCCCAAGCCGATCCCCTCTCTCCGTACAGCTGCCAATGGAGTTATGTCATGGCCGTTGAAAAGTTAGCAGAAATCACAGTTCCTCGACGGGCCGAGTTTCTTCGCGTCATCGCTATGGAATTAAACCGCATCACTTCACACCTGCATTTTCTCAGCTTTATGGCTGAAATCATAGGGGCGAAAATTTTAAAGGCCCAGTCCTTCAAGAGGGCCGAAATATTTTCTCATTACACAACCACCTTTTGTGGTAACGATAATATGTTTTTGCAGATAGGGGGGGTGGTTCGCGACCTGTGTTCCTCGGACTGGGAAACGACCCTTATACAATTTTTAGACCATTTAAAAACCTTTATCGATGAATACTCCTATACGTTGAAAAATAATTATGTCTTTCAGCGACAATTGTCCTTTACAGGGGTCATCTCCGTTGAAGAAGCGATTCAATACAATCTTGTCGGACCCAATCTTCGAGCCTCTGGACTCGCGTGGGATCTCAGAAAAAACCGGCCCTATTCAATTTACTCAGAATTGAATCTTGAAATCCCCACGTGTCAGAGAAATAAAGGAGATGCCCATGATCGCGTACAAGTGAGGATTGATGAAATTGCCCAATCGGCCTCCCTTATCCGGCAATGTCTTGAAAAAATACCTCAGGGTCCCATTCAATGCAAAATCACAGAACCCATAAAACCCAAAACAGGTGAAATCTACAACTGTATCGAGGGCGTCCGCGGTGACACAGGAACTTATCTTGTCAGTAATGGAACCACTCAACCTCACCGATTAAAATTAAGAACAGGTTCGTTTTCGAGCCTTGCTCTTCTGGAAAAAATGGGGCGAGAAATCCCCCTCTCTGATTATCTTACTTTGATCGCAAGTCTTGACATCTCCCCTTGGGAGGCGGATCGATAATGGAAGTATTATCCTCTTTTTTCTTAAACAACATCAGTCCTATGGTTTCCATTGGGGCTCAATTAACCTTTATTTTCATCCTCATTTTTGTCATCTTCTTTCCACTCATCACCCTGACCTATTGGATCGAACAAGTTATTTATTCTCGTTTCTCAGGAATTCGCGGTGCAGGTCACAGTCTTTACAACATCATTTTCCCCATGAAAATAATCACCAAGCTTCTTCAAAAAGAATCTCAAACAGATCCCTACA
Source organism: Deltaproteobacteria bacterium RIFCSPLOWO2_02_FULL_50_16 (assembly GCA_001798715.1). Taxonomy (GTDB): domain Bacteria; phylum UBA10199; class UBA10199; order 2-02-FULL-50-16; family 2-02-FULL-50-16; genus 2-02-FULL-50-16. Next base: position 9,842 of record MGSF01000009.1, read on the forward strand.
TCGATCGGCCCCTCTTTTGCCTTGCTCCTTATGTTGGTTTTTCAACGGTAGTTTTGACTTTAATCGTCCTCCCTTTTTCAAGCCACTATGTCTTATCCCATTCTGATTTAGGGGTTCTCTATCTCATCACATTTATATTTCTCATGGGGATCCATGCCCTCATGGCGGGATGGAGCTCCAATTCCAAATGGGCCCTCATAGGAGCTGTTCGTTCGTTGACCCAATCCCTCTGCGGCATCACTCTCTACGGTCTCGTGATAATGATCATCACCCTACAAACCCATTCGCTCTCTATTCAGGACATCATCCAAATGCAGGGGCCCCATCCCTGGCAATGGCTCCTCTTTCTCAGTCCCTTTACATTAGCGGCCTTTTTGCTTTCACTCTCCTCCCTCATGATGATCATCGACCAACCCCCTTATGGAACCGCCACATCCTCTTCAGAAATCCATTCGGGATATAAAGGCCATTATACGGGTATTCGTTATTTTGTCCTTACCATCAGTAACAAAGGAGCCTTCTTCATCTTAAGTGCCATGACAACACATCTTTTTTTGGGGGGCTGGCAAGCGCCAGCCTCCTGGCTGTATTGGGCCGCCGTCTTTTCACCCCAATTTCCCAATATTATTGAAATGGGGGTTTTTTTATTTAAAACCTTATGCGTTGTATGGATAATACTCATCCTACAAAACACCCTTCCTCCCCTACGACTGGATCATTTGATAAAACTGACCTGGAAATATCTTATACCTCTTGGTTTGACAGCATTGGCCGGCACCGCCATTTGGACCTATATTTTCCCTGATGGAAATCTTTTTACTCAGTACTTATTATCTTTACTATTGGTCACCTTTGGAATTTATTTTTTCTATCGTCTCCTGTATCATACCTACCTCTCCATCAAACCTAGAATCAAAGGAAAAAAGGCATGAAAAAATATCTCTTTACCCTTATCAAAACCTTCGTCATAACACTTGAGGAGCTTTCCATCACTGGTTCCTACTGGATAGTGACTCGCCGCCTTGATCGCCTTTTTTATGCCCCTCAGAAACAAAAGCTGAATGAGGGAAAATCATGACTCCTTCTATTATCACTTTTTGCCTCCTTACATTGTTCGTCATCGGTTCAGGTCTGATTGTGGCCTTTACTAAAAACATTCTTCATTCCGTATTTGGCCTGCTCGGTGTTGCCATTTCTATGACTGGATATTTTTTGCTTCTGTCGGCGCCGTGGACGGCCTTGATTTTTATTCTTATTTATACGGCACTCACATTTGTTGTTTTTCTCTTTGTAATTTTACTGACTCGGCGAAAGGAAATTATCGCGACCCTTTCTATATCCCATATTGGATATGGTCTTGTCCTTTCGGGTCTGTTGATTGTCTTTATGTCCTTAAGCCTCCTTCAACTTCCCGGTGTAACAGAAATTCGCGTCGTTGCTCCAGAAATGCCCCTTTTAAACCTAGGAAAATCCATGGTGTCCCCTCATTTTATCGTTATTGAGCTCTTCTCTTTGACCCTTGTCATTCTTTTTGTCGGCCTCGTCACTCTCATACGCCGTGAGGTAAAATAAGATGATGCCTCTTTATCCTTTTCTGGTTGTCGCCTCTATTTTGTTGGCATTAGGACTTTTTGTCGTTGTCACACGACGCCATCTTATTGCCATCCTCATCGGAATAGAACTCATTCTATGTTCTGCCAGTTTAAATTTGGTTGCCTTCAATCAATTGCTTCATGGAAATTCCACTAGCATTTTAGAGGGTCACGCCTTCATGGTTTTGATTATTTTACTAACAAGCGCCCGGGTTTCGGTCGCCCTTTCTCTTTGTTTCCTAGTATTTCGTAATTTTAACTCGGCGGATGCTCAACATATAATGACCCTTAAAGGATAAAGGACATGTTGCTGCCCTTATTAGAAAACATATCTATCGTTATATGGTGGGTTCCTTTTCTTCCTTTGTTGGCGGCATTTGTCAATGCGCTCATCATCATGTTCTCCCGATCAACCTACCAACCCTGGGCCCATAGAATATCCATTTCTTTTCTCACCTTGTCTTTCTTCATTACCTTATGTGCTTTTTTTTACATCCAGGGGTTGCCCCCCGACGAACAAGAAAGAATTATCACCTTCTCTTCTTGGCTGTCCCTCCCCTTTCTCTCTGTGGACTGGGCCTTTTTAATCGATTCCTTCTCCCTTATTTTAATGCTTCTGATTACAGGATTCTCCTGTCTCATTCTCATCTATTCCATCGAGACGATGAGGCACGATCCTCGTTATGTTCGTTTCTTTTTCATAACAAATCTTACCATAAGCTTTCTCCTGATCACTGTGATGGCCGACAATCTCCTTTTGACTTTTTTGGGTTGGGAAGGTTTGGCGCTCTGCTCCTTTTTTCTCATTGGTCACTGGCACGGAGAATCCTTTCGGATGGAAAAGGGAAGGCATTATTTTATTATTCATCGCATCAGTGACATAGGATTCATCTTGGGGATTCTGGGAATCTTCATTTTTCTCAAAGACCGTGGTTCTCCCACCCTTGATTTTGTCCTCATCCACGACCAAATGGCCTCCATAGCCCATACTCTCAGGGGCACGATTCCCCTCTTATCACTTGTAGGCCTCTTTTTTCTCTCTTCCACACTCTTAAAGGTCGGACAGATCCCATTTTTTGTCGGACTGTATCATCCCCATCATGCCCCTTTTCCAGCAACCATTCTCATCCAAATCATGGCCTCCTTAATCACAACCAGCTATCTGATTCTCCGGCTTCACTTTGTCTTCTCCCACCTGGTGATCCTTCTAAAGATCTTGATCGTGATTGGACTTTTGACGGCCTTTTTGGCGGCCCTCATAAGCCTGGCCCACAACGATCTTGTCAAAATACTCTCCCTACTCAACATCAGCCAAGCGGGTTTCATTGTTACAAGCCTTGGCCTCTCGGCTTATTGGATCGCCTCTCTTCATCTGATCTTTCAAGTCATTTTCATGACGGGACTTTTTCTGGGATCGGGTGTGATTCTACATGTCATGAACGGAGAACATGACATTTGTCAAATGGGTGGGCTAAAAAAATATGTGCCCCATCTTTATTGGCCCTTTCTCCTCTGTCTTTTAGCGCTTATCGGCCTTTTTCCGTTTTCTGGATTTTTTTCACAGAGTCTGATTTTTTACGAGACATTTGAAAAGGCATTTCCCCTCTGGTTTATCGGGTTGTTGGCCCTTTTCCTTACCTCACTCTCCGCCTCTCGGCTCTTAACATTTGTTTTTCTTGGAAAACCCCAAACCAAATCCAATGAAATGCATCTGAGCTATCTCAGCTCTCTTCCCCTTTCCCTAATGATTCCCTTCTTTATTTCTTCAATTTTGGCTGTCGGCATCGGCATGATTGGCCTTCCCCAAGCCCTGGGATCTCTGGCGGGATGGTATGATCCCCCTTTTATTCAACAATGGCTGGCTCCCGTCTTTGAATCACCCCTGACTCAAATTCATGAAGGTCCTGCTCCATCTTTTAAAATTCTCGGTCTCTCCGCCGTTTCTCTGGTCATGATCCTGTCAGGTTGTTGCGTGGGATATTTTTGGTTTCAGAGATTTCAAAAGGGATTGCCTTTGCAATTCCCGGGACAACAGAGAATCACAAAAATCTTAAATCGGGAATTATATCTTGAAACCATTTATCACATCATGATCGTCATCCCATTATTAGGACTCAAAAATGCCATCTTTTTTATTGATCGAGTTGTCATAAACCTCATTATTCATTTTCTGGTCCAAACATTTCAGGGAATCGCCCGCCTGTGCCGCTTTTGTGATCTGCGTCTCATTGATGGAAGCCTTCGTGGTTTTTCCCGCCTTATTCTTTTGAGTGGGCAAAAAATACAGCTTTTACAAAACGGAAGTATTCAGAATTATTCTGCCATTATTTTTGCAGGAACTTTATTTTTAATTTTCGGAGGGGTGCTGTACTATCTCCTAACAGTCTATTGACAAACCATGTTTTCCAAGGCTGTTGAGAAAGGTCTAGATACGAGGCGGGCGGCTGAAGGCGCGACGCAGGCGTACTTGATTGTACGTCGAGGAGCGACCGAAGCCGCCAACGAAGTAGATAGGCCTTTGTCAACAGCCTTGCTCATGAACTGAAGAGGTGAATCATGAATTTTCCCTACCTTTCATTTATAACATTCACTCCCCTCATAGGAGCTGTCTTGATCGCGATAACTCCTATTATTCGAGGATACACACAATGGGTCAAGTGGGTCGCATTATTCGTCACAACCCTGCCCCTGATGGTGGCTGGAAAACTCTATCTTCTTTTCAATTCCAAAAACTACGCCCTCCAGTTCGTCGAAGGACCATGGGAATGGATTCCTGATTACGCGATACAATATTTCATGGGAATTGATGGATTAGCTATGTCTCTTGTCATTCTCACCTCTTTGGTTGGAATCATCGTCATCATTGCCTCCTGGGATATAAAACAAAATCCAAAAGGATACTTTTCTCTGTTGTTGGTAACACAATCAGGTCTCACAGGGTTTTTTTGTTCCCTAGATTTTTTCCTGTGTTTTATATTTTTGATCCTGTCTCTCTTTCCACTCTATGGCCTCATCGGTCTTTGGGGCAAACCTCATGGAGAATCCGTCGCCACCAAATCCCTTTTATTTCTATTTTCGGGAAGTATCTTACTCCTTCTTGTAATCATCACCCTTTATTCTTTTACTGAACCTCACACCTTCAACATGGTTTCTTTAACCCAGCAAGACGTGCACAAATCCCTTCTAGGTGAATCTTGGTTTCGATATCTTTGCTGGCTTGGCCTTTTGAGCAGTAGCGTTATTTTTATTCCTATTGTTCCTTTTCATACATGGTTCGTCGATGCCGTCGAGGAGGCCCCCGCTCCTGTCAGTGTGATTCTTGCTGCTCTCGTAACAAAGGTAGGCCTCTACGGTTTATTACGATTTAACGCCCCCATCTTCCCCGATGCCACCGGCCATTTTGCCTGGTTATTGGCCTTCATGGGAATCCTCAATATCCTTTATAGTACCTTTTGTGCCATGGCACAAAAAAACCTCAAACGCCTTTTCGCCTATCTCTCCATGGCCTCAATAGGTTTTTGTTTATTGGGAATTGCCACTTTTACGGCTGAAGGAATGACAGGAGCCGTTTTTCACATCTTGAACCATACCATCGTCTTTACCCTTGTCTTCTTGATAGTGGGAGCCTTGTTCCATCGGGCCCACCAACTTGAAATCCAAAGCTTCGGAGGATTGGGATCTCTCATCCCCCGCTATGCCCTACTGGCCTCCTTGTCCTTTTTTGCCGTTATGGGATTGCCGGGACTTTCTCCCTTTATCAGCGAAGTCACCGTTCTTCTTGGCGCTTTTCAAACATGGCGCCTCTTCTCAATCACTTCGTTACTGGGGATGGTTTTTATAGCCGCCGCCCTACTACGGGCCTATCAACAAATCTTTTTTGGAAAAACCAATGACCTTTGCCGCGGGTGGCCTGATATTTCTCAAGGAGAAATGATGACCCTATGTCCCTTGCTTCTTATTGTCATTCTTTGCGGTATCTATCCACAACTTGGAATAGACGTCATCCAAACAACAATATTAAACCTTAACCAAGCCATGCTACCTTTTGTCTCCTATTCATTCATGAACTTTTAAATTGCAACCTATGGCATTTCTAAACGAATTTATCACTTATCTTCCTGAAACCGTTCTTGCCGGAACCTCCGTCTTGCTCATCGTACTCATCACCCTCCTGCCCCCTCGAGAGAAAAGTAAACGCGAACCTTTTTCTTATATCGCCCTCCTGGGTCTTATGGGATCGGCCTTTCCCTTACTGGCAGGTCTGGTTCCGCAACAGGACAACATGAGTATTTTTTTTAAAATCTTCTTTTTGGCTGCGACTTTTTTTGTCGTCCTCTTCTCTCAACACTCAAGGGAGTTGTTCAAAACCGATACCGGCACCTATTACCTCCTCCTTATTGGATCCTCACTCGCCCTCCTTATTATTGCCTCAGCAACACATTTTTTAATCCTGTATCTTGCCTTAGAAATGCTCAGTTTGATGACCTATCTCCTGGTAGGATCCTTAAAAGGCACCCCCCGCTCCTCTGAAGCGGCCATAAAGTACCTCATCTACGGTGGGACGACGACGGGGATCATGCTGTATGGCATGACCTTATTTTACGGAATCAGCGGCAGTCTCGCCTTGAATCAAATCGCCGAGATCATGAACCGTCAGACCTCGCTACCTATCCTATTTTATGTGGCCCTCTTGATGACCCTGGTCGGCATCGGTTTCAAACTGACCATGGTCCCTTTTCACATGTGGGCCCCGGATACCTATGAGGGGGCTCCCACTCCTATTGCGGCCTTTTTGGCCCTGATTTCCAAGGCCGCAGGGCTGGTTTTTCTTCTTCGTCTATCCCTTGCCTTGGGAATGATCCCCGAAGTCGGTGCCCCATTTCTTTCCCCCCTCATTGCCGTGTTGGCCATTGCTACCATGACCGTGGGGAATCTTGGCCTTTTAAGACAAAACAGCATAAAGCGCCTCCTGGCCTACTCCAGCATGACGCATTTGGGCTACATCCTCATGGGAGGGGTCTCCCTTGAGCCCTCCAACCTCAAAGGCATCTTTTTTTACCTGATCATTGAGGCCGTCCTCCACCTGGGCCTCTTCCTCATCATCATCCTATTGAACCATCAAGAAACTCATGAAACCCTCAGTGATTTTCAAGGACTGGCCTTTCGAGGACGTGTGGGGGCCCTTATGGCCGGGGTCCTCACCCTCTTTGTTATCGGTCTTGCCGGCCTCCCTCCCACCTCGGGTTTTGTCAGTCGATTCCACCTCTTTGAAACGGCCATCCGATCACAGTGGTTTGGTCTTGCCCTCATCGGGGGAGCCAACAGCCTCCTCTCCCTCTGGGGTTATACAAAGATGATAAAAATCATCTATTTTAAAACCAGCCAGAAAATGGCGCCCTTACGTCCTCCAGGATTACGCGATGCATCAATCCTCTTGACCTTCTGCATCGTAACTGTTTATTTAGGCCTGCAATGGGCCCCCTTGATCCAATGGCTGGATCGGGTCGACTAGTGGTGTGTGATAGAACTCTGCATGAACAATCCCTATTTAGCTATTTTCTGCCTCTTTCTCTTTGCCCTCCTCTTGGGGGTGGGTTTTGTCATCATTTCTCATTTTATAGGCCAAAAAAGACCCTCAACGGCCAAGATGATGCCCTATGAATGCGGGATCGATCCCCTCGGAGCCCCCCGTGCAGAATTTTCCGTAAAATTTTTTCTGGTCGCCATGATCTTTATCGTTTTTGATGTTGAGGTAGCCTTCCTCTTTCCGTGGGCCGTCCTCTTTAAAGGCTTTATGAAAGCGGGGCTGGGGGGTTTTGTCTTTGCTGAGATGATGATTTTTATGGGAATCTTGTTGATGGGTCTGATCTATGTTTATGGCAAAAAAGCCCTGAAATGGGAATAGGAGAACCTTCAATGGGTTTGGACAATTTACTGGCCGGCAATGCCATCACCCTAAAACTAAAAGAGGCTGTTGCCTGGGCCCGTAAATATTCCCTGTGGCCCATGCCTTATGGCACGGCTTGTTGTGCCATTGAATTTATGGGAGTGGTGGCCCCTTATTTTGACATCTCCCGATTTGGGGCCGAGTTGGTTCGATTTTCCCCAAGACAATCCGATCTCCTCATGGTGATGGGGACCATCAACTATAAACAAGCCCCTATTCTAAAAAGGATCTATGACCAGATGTGCCATCCCAAGTGGGTCATCGCCATGGGGGCCTGTGCCACATCTGGAGGATTTTATAATAATTACAGTGTCTTACAAGGTATCGACGAGATCGTCCCCGTAGATGTCTACATTCCAGGATGTCCGCCACGTCCGGAAGGTATCTTAAATGCCCTCGTCAAACTCCAAGAAAAGATCACTCAAGAAGCCCGAAAGGATGTCTAAAAAATCCGGGGGGAGGCCCCCTCAAATCAAAAACTGATCAAAAAATGAAGACCCAAAAAAACATAATGCTCCTTTTTATCCTCATGTCATTTTTGATGATGGGCAAAAATGGGCAGGCCGGGAACCCCATCAAAGAGGGCGATCAACTCCTAGAAGAGGGGCACTTATTACAGGCGGCCGACACTTATTATCAAGCCTATCTTCAAGATCCCACCCATAAAAAAGCCGATTTACTCCTTTTTAAGACAGGAATCGTCCTTGACCTTGCGGCCCCCAAACTTTACGAAGACGCCGATCGCAAATGCTATCTGGATAAAAAGACAGAAGAGGCCAATCCTCAATGTTTTGATGATTATGCTCGCCGTTTGAACAATCGTTATGGAGACAATGCGTTTTTTTACTGGGCCGATCGTATCGTGATCCAATATGCGGGAAGTCATTTTCAAAAGATCCTGGATGATTTTCCAAAAAGCCCCCTTTATGCCGATGCCGTCTTCAAGATGTTTCGTGGAAAGAGTCTCATGCAGGGCAATCCTGAAGAGATTACCGATCGCGTCCAACAATGGATTGACAACAACAGCAAAAGCAAAATCCTCCCTGAGGCCTGGTTATTACTGGGACGCCTCTATGCCGATTCATGGTGGGTGTATGCCCGTCATACCTTTGTCGCCAGGGGAGGTGTGGCGCAGATTGGTGGAATTCCTGAAAATGCCGAAATCAGCAAGGGTAAGGGACTGGCCGCCTTTCGGAAGGTCTTTGAAAAATATCCCGACTCGGCAGAGGCCCCGGTTGCAAAAAAAGAGTTTCAACTGCTAAAAAACAATAAAAATGACGGCTTTATGTATGGGATTTCGTATTGAGACCCATTGGGATTTGAACTAATGAATATGCCTCATAACAACATTACCAAAACCCTCATTGAAAAATTTCCTGCCGATGTCATCGAGAGTCATGAGGCCTACGGCGACACAACTGTCATTGTGAAAAAAGGGCGCATCACTGACATCCTTCGCTTTCTAAAAGAAGAGATCCAACCCTCTTTTGAAATGTTAATCGATCTCTGCGGTGTGGATTATCTTCAATGGAAAGATTCGGCTCGTTTTGAAGTGGTTTACCACCTCCTCTCCCTCAAGACCCACGACAGGGTTCGGGTGCGAGCCCCATTGAGTGAAGAAGACCCCACCATCGATTCAGTGAGCCCGTTATGGAAGGCCGCTGATTGGTATGAACGGGAAGTGTTTGACATGTTTGGCATTATTTTCCATCGTCATCCCAATCTAAAACGTATTTTGATGTTTGAAGGTTTTGAAGGCCATCCCCTGAGAAAGGATTACCCTGCTGAAAAAAGACAACAAATCCCCACCGCAGAGATCGATCTGCTCCATCTGTCCCTTCAAAATCGGCATTTTTCCGAGACCGATCACCTGCCCACAAGGTCCATGATCCTCAATATCGGACCTTCACATCCCGCCATGCACGGCGCCCTTCGCTATCAGGTGGAGCTCGATGGTGAAACGATTCACCGGGCTGTGGCTGAAATCGGTTACCTCCATCGGGCCTTTGAAAAACATTCGGAATCCAGCACCTACACCCAGGTCATTCCTTACACCGACCGCCTCAACTACCTTTCCTCCATGATGAACAATGTGGGCTTTGCCCATGCTGTTGAAAAAATCCTGGGCGTAGAGATCCCTCCTCGCGCCAAAATGATTCGTGTTATTGTATGTGAACTCTCCCGCATCATGGATCATTTAGTCTGTCTGGCCGCCGCCTTTGTCGACCTGGGAGCCCTGACCAATTTCTGGTACTTCTTTGATGCCCGGGAAAAAATTTATGACTGCACGGAAAAACTGGCCGGGGCACGTCTGACCACCAATTATACACGCATCGGCGGCGTCTGGAGGGACATTTCTCCCGACATCATCACAGGAATCCACAAGGCCTTCAAAGTTTTGGACAAGGCCATTCTGGACGTCTCTCGCCTTTTAGAGCGCAACCGCATTTTTATTGACCGCACACGGAACGTGGGCATCATCTCCAAGGAAGATGCCGTAAGCTACGGTTATACAGGACCCTGCCTGAGGGCCTGCGGTGTCCCCTATGACATTCGCAAGGATCAGCCCTACTACGATTATGATCGCTTTGATTTTGATGTCCCCGTTGGCTCGAGGGGGGATGTCAATGATCGCCTGATGGTTCGCTTTGAAGAGATGCGACAAAGTGCCAAGATCATCCAACAAGCCCTGACTCGTCTCCCCCCCGGCCCGATTATGATTGAAGATCCAAAAATCGCACTACCGGCCAAATCAAATGTGTATGGGAGTATTGAGGGCCTGATGAATCACTTCATGATTGTCACCCAGGGCATCTGTCCTCCCAAGGGTGAGGTTTACTCCGCCACTGAAGCGGCCAATGGTGAATTGGGATTTTATATCGTCAGTGATGGAGGCCCAAGACCCTACCGCGTGCGGTGCCGCCCCCCTTGCTTCCCTTTAACAGCGTCCTCTGAAAGACTGGTCGAGGGAGGAATGATCGCCGATCTCATTGCTATTGTTGGCAGTTTAAACATTGTCGTAGGAGAACTCGATAGGTAAAATTATGATCTTAAAATTTTCAAAAAACTCAAAAACAAAAATTGATGAAATCTTAGAGAGATATCCCAACAAACAGGCTGCCACCCTCCCCGTCCTTTTTATCGCCCAAAGGGAATTTGGACACCTCTCAAGGGAGGCCATGGAGGCCGTTGCCAAGATCCTGGAAACCTCCTATGCCCATGTCTACGGTGTAGCCACTTTTTACACCCTGTATAACAAAAAACCCGTTGGAAAATATCATGTCCAAATTTGCGGCAACCTAAGCTGCAGTATTATGGGGGGTGAAAACATACAGGAATACCTTAAAAAGAAACTAAAACTGAATTTCGGCGAGACGACACAGGACGGAAAATTCACATTATCATCGGTTGAGTGTCTGGCTTCCTGCGGCACGGGACCGGCGATGCAGATTAACGAAGCCTACTATGAAAAATTGACGCCTGAAAAGGTTGACGAAATCCTCAACTCACTAAAATAAATGGAAACCATCCTGACCCCAAATTTTAATCTCCCTGATTCCCACACCCTCCCTGTCTATGAAAAGACAGGAGGGTACAAGACCCTTCACAAGCTCTTGAAAATGAGGCCTGATGAAGTCATTGAAGAAGTCAAGAAATCGGGTCTCAGGGGGCGTGGGGGGGCCGGGTTTGGTACCGGACTCAAATGGAGCTTTGTCCCTAAAGATCCTCCGGGACCGCGTTATCTCTGCGTTAATGCCGATGAAGGGGAACCGGGCACATTTAAGGATCGCGCCCTCCTGGAAAAAGATCCCCATCGCCTGATTGAAGGAAGTGTCATGTGTGCCTACGCCATTGGGGCGGCCGTCGGCTATATCTACATTCGCGGCGAGTTTGACCTCCCCTATCGTCGAATAGAGGCCGCCCTTCAAGAGGCCTATCAAAAAGGCTATTTGGGCAAAAATATCTTGGGTTCCCCGTTTAGCTTTGATTTATATACCCATCAAGGGGCGGGGGCCTACATCTGTGGTGAAGAAACGGCACTGCTCAATTCTATCGAAGGGAAGAGGGGGGAGCCGCGCATCAAGCCCCCCTTCCCGGCCATCTCCGGTCTCTTTGGGGCCCCGACGGTCATCAACAATGTAGAAACCTTATCGGCCCTACCCTACATCATTGAAAAAGGCGCCGAGGCCTATGCCTCCATAGGCACCCCTAAAAGTACGGGCACAAAACTTTTTTCTGTCAGCGGCCCTGTCAAGAAGCCGGGGGTTTATGAAGTCCCCTTGGGTTATCCCTTGCGAAAATTTCTTGATGAGTATGCCGGCGGCCTGATGGAGGGTAAGATCTTGAAGGCCGTCATCCCCGGCGGTTCCTCGGTCCCCGTCCTCACGGCCCAAGAGGTCGAGGAGGTCAATCTCGACTATGAATCCCTCCAAGAACACGGTTCGATGCTGGGTTCCGGAGGCATGATCGTCATCCCTGATGATTTCTGCATGGTCCATGCCCTGGAAATTTTGGCCCATTTTTATTCCCACGAATCCTGCGGCCAATGTTCCCCCTGCCGGGAGGGGACGGCGTGGATCTACAAGATTTTAAAGCGGTTGGAAAAGGGGCAAGGGACCCCGGAGGATCTGGACCTGCTGATCGATATCAGCAACGGAATGGCGGGACAGACAATCTGCGTCCTCTCCGACGCCCTGGCCATGCCCGTCAAGAGTTTTTTGGCAAAATTTAAAAATGAGTTTGAAGAACACATTAGTCTGGGATATTGCCCTCATCGCGCCTCGTTTCGCACCTCCGGTGCCCCAACGTATCTGAGCTCGGATCAGCTCCTCTGGAGCCCCAGGTTCCAGAGTCTCTGACTCTGGTCTGCGAAGATGCCGACGCTTCAGAGTCCCGACGCTCTGTCGGCGGGGCTCGGCGCTAAGGAGATTAGATAAGATGGTCGAAATCACGGTAGACGGCAAAAAAATCACCGTCCCTCACGGAATCAACCTCATCGAAGCGGCAAGGCTCGCGGGTGGTTTTATTCCTCACTACTGCTATCACTCAAAACTCTCCGTCGCCGGCAACTGCCGGATGTGTCTGGTAGAAATCGAAAAGGTCCCAAAGCTGCAGGTCGCTTGTAATACCACCGTACGGGATGGAATGGTCTTTTACACCAACAACGATCGCGTCAAACGGGCCCGTGAACAGGTCTTGGAATTTATCCTCGTCAATCACCCCCTTGATTGTCCTGTCTGCGACCAAGCCGGCGAATGCAAGCTCCAAGAATTCTACATGCAATATGACCTCCGGGAAAGCCGTTTTCGGGAGTCAAAGAGTCATAAACCAAAAGTCGTCGATCTGGGCCCACGTGTTGTTTTAGACATGGAGAGATGTATCCTGTGCACCCGATGCGTCCGCTTTTGCCGAGAGATCGCCAAGTCCGATGAGCTTTGTGTCTCAGAGCGGGGCAGTCGCAATAAACTGACCACGTATCCCGGAAAGGCACTGGAAAATGCCTATTCGACAAATGTGGTGGATATCTGTCCTGTCGGGGCCTTGACGAGCAAGGATTTCCGCTTTAAGCGTCGTGTCTGGTTTTTGAAAAAGGAAAAATCAATTTGTCCCGGATGTGCCCGCGGTTGCAACATTGAAATCCATCACCACGACAACAAAATCTTTCGTCTCGTCCCCAGAACCAATGAAGAGGTCAATCAGTGCTGGATGTGTGATGAAGGAAGGGATACTTATAAGCCCGTTCTTGCCCAAAACCGGCTGCGCTCCCCAATGGGTTTTGAAGCAGGTCAGCGAACACAATTCTCCTCTACAGAAATCATGCCCCGCATTCAAAATGCCCTTTCCGGCATCGCCGGTATCGATGGCAAATCAATCGTCGGTATCGGTTCGGCCCAGGCCACCAACGAAGACAATTATGCCCTGAAAAAATTTCTTGAAATCACCTTCAAATCCAAAAACTTGCTTTATCATAAAAATGAGTCCGACCATCCGACTCATGATAATTTTCTTATTTGTGCTGACAAAAATCCCAATACCAATGGTATTGAAGCCCTTGATTTTGTAAAAATAAACACTAACAAAAAATTTCAGGCCTTTTTTATTTTAGGCAACCTCCCTGAAGAGGCCATCAAAAAAATAGCCTTGGAGAAAAAACGTGTTGTCATTATGCTGGCCACCCATGATGACGAAGATTCGAAGTGGCCGGATTTTGTGATTCCAACAACCACTTTTGCCGAATCCACGGGAACTTTTATGAACATACAAAGGCGGGTTCAGAAAATATCTCCGGCCCTTATCTCCCCGGGAGAATCTCGATCGGCGTGGGAATTTTTCTCGGATCTCAGCACTTATTTTGGAAAAGAAAATCCGATTTATCACAGTGCGGAGGCCGTTTTTCAGGACATTGTCGAGGAACACTTGTGCTATCAGGGCTTGACCTACAAATCACTGGGAGAGACAGGAAAGGTGTGTCCCTAAATGGATATCCTGATTTTCATACTCAAGATCGTGATCCCTCCCGTTCTCGTCCTTAATTTCATTCCTCTTATGATCTGGTTTGAGAGGAAGGGAAGTGCCTACATCCAAGAGAGGCGAGGCCCCAATAGGGCCCACATCCTGGGAATTCGATTGGGCGGGATCATTCACAATTTTGCCGACGTCATAAAACTCATCACCAAGGAAGATATCATACCTGCCAACGTCAATCGTCTCTATTTTATCGGCGCCCCCTTGATTGCCATCTTTGTCGGGATCGTCACCATCGCCGTCGTTCCCCTTGCCGATTCCGTCCAAATAGGAGAAAAGCTCGTCCACATCCAAGTCGCGGATCTCAATGTCGGTATTCTCTATGTTTTTGCCATTTCCTCCCTGGGGGTTTATTCCGTTCTCCTCGCCGGTTGGTCCTCCAATAACAAATACTCCCTTTTGGGCGGTCTGCGTGCCGCGTCTCAAATGGTCAGCTACGAATTGGCCCTTGGTCTGACGGTGGTCGGTCTCTTTATGTTGGCCGAGTCCGCCAGTGTCTCCGAAATTGTACGCCATCAGGGTCCTCATGTCCTCCATTGGAATTTCGTCCAACAACCCCTGGCCTTTATCATCTTTTGGATCGCCGTCTTTGCCGAGACCAACAGGACGCCCTTTGACCTCCCCGAAGGGGAGTCGGAAATCGTGGCGGGTTATCACACGGAATATTCGAGCATGAAATTTGCCCTCTTCTTCATGGCCGAATACGCCCACATGGTGGTGGCGGCGGCCCTGATCACGGCCCTCTTTTTCGGCGGGTGGCAGGTGCCCTTTCTGACCACCCTGGACCTCAAGACCCAGGCCCCATTTTACCTGTACGTGACTGTGCTGACGGTGAGCTTTATTGCCCTATTCTTTGGCCTCCTGCTTCTCTCCCAATTCAAAAAGGGAAAATACAGGGATGCGCGGGATTACGAGGTCCTCGTCTTTGGGATTCCCCTCTTTCTCCTGGCCCTGGCCGGCGGGGGAAGTGCCATTTTTACAGGTCCCTGGGCCCTCCCCGAATGGGGTCGCGTCCTTTTCGCGGCCCTTGTTCAAGCAACCAGTTTTGGTATTAAAATGACATTCTTTGCCTTTTTCTTTATCTGGATACGGTGGACATTGCCAAGATTCCGCTATGATCAGGTGATGAATTTCGGATGGAAGGGGATGCTGCCCCTGGCCTTGCTCAACATCGTCGTCACCGGGGTGGTATTACTATGGAAAGGGAATCATCATGGGTGATCCGATATTTTTCTATTTATTTGCGACCATCGTCATCGGAGGCGCGATAGGTGTTGTCTTTCTTTCCAATCCCCTTTCCTCCGCCCTATCACTCATTTTCTCTTTAGCTGGATTGGCCGGCCTTTTTGTGCTTCTTCAAGCCCATTTTCTGGCGGCCATCCAGGTTTTGGTTTATGCCGGTGCTGTGATGGTCCTCTTTATTTTTGTAATTATGATGCTCAATCTGGAAGACTGCAAAAAACATCTCAAGGTTTCTTTTGCAAGCCTTATCGGTTTCGTGATTGCCCTCAATTTGGCCATCGTACTCGTCATGCATGTTTCGGCCCCCCTCTTTGATGATGGAGTCTCGGATAAGACCTTCGGAACCATCGAAGGCGTGGGTCAGCTGATGCTCACCCGCTATTTGATCCCCTTTGAAATTGTCTCATTATTACTCACCATCGCCATTGTGGGGGCCGTGATTCTGGCCAAAAAGGACAACCCAAAGGAGACGACATGATCCTACTCGAGCATTACCTTATTGTCGCCTCGCTGCTCTTTTGTCTGGGACTCTTGGGGGTCCTCTTTCGACGTAACGCCCTGATTGTTTTCATGTCCATCGAATTGATGCTCAATGCGGGCAATCTTGTTTTTGTGGCTTTTTCCCGTTTTTTTGGACGTATGGATGGTCAAGTTTTAGCCTTTTTTATTATCGCCTTAGCGGCGGCTGAGGTCTCGGTGGGTTTGGCCATCATTGTCGTCATGTTCCGAAAACGAGGAACGATTGATATAAACGAAGCAAGCCTGATGAAGGGATAACGTGGATACATTAGTTCTTGGAATTTCTCTTGAAACGCTGGCCTGGTTGATTCCGGGGCTGCCCTTGTTGGGGGCCCTTTGTAACGGATGCGCCACCCTGATGGCCAGACGGTCCGGACAGGTCGCCCCAAAACCCTTGATTACCTTTTTGGGTGTCGGTACCCCCTTTCTCTCCTTTATGGTGACGACCTTTTTATTTTTCATCATCCGATCCACCCACCACTCTATTGACACGGCCCCTCTTTTTACGTGGATGGCCGTCGATGATTTCATCGTCCCCTTTTCTCTCTATGTAGATCAGCTCTCCATTGTGATGACCCTGGTGGTCACCGGAGTGGGTTCTCTCATCCATCTCTACTCCGTGGGTTATATGGCCCACGACAAGGCCTATGATCGCTATTTTACCTATCTAAACCTCTTCCTTTTCTCCATGCTCATTCTCGTCTTGGGAAATAATCTTCCCATGATGTTTATTGGATGGGAGGGGGTCGGTCTTTGTTCCTATCTGCTCATAGGTTTTTGGTTTCAAGATCCTGAAAAGGCCTATGCCGGAAAAAAGGCCTTTGTTGTTAATCGTATTGGGGATTTTGGATTTTTGTTGGCCATGTTTCTCCTCTATACGACCTTGACACAGCAGGGAGTGGATATGCGCGGCGGATCTCTCAACTTTGCCACCTTAGAGGCCCAGCGCCAGCTCTTGGCCCCCGTGGCCACGACCGCCTGTCTCCTTCTCTTTGTGGGGGCCTGTGGAAAGTCTGCCCAAATCCCGCTCTACATCTGGTTGCCCGACGCCATGGCCGGTCCCACACCCGTTTCGGCCCTGATTCATGCCGCTACAATGGTGACAGCGGGCGTCTATATGATCGCCAGGCTCAATTTTCTCTATCTCCTTTCACCGGATGCGATGTCTGTGGTGGCCACCGTTGGGGCCGTAACCGCCTTTTTTGCGGCCACCATAGGACTGGCTCAAAATGATATCAAAAAAATCCTGGCCTATTCCACCATCAGCCAGCTGGGTTATATGTTTTTAGGGGTCGGGGTGGGGGCTTTTTCGGCGGGCATTTTTCATTTGGTCACACATGCCTTTTTTAAGGCCTGCCTCTTCTTGGGGGCGGGGAGCGTGATTCATGGCCTCCATGAAGAACAAGATATTTGGAAAATGGGGGGATTGCGCCACAAAATGCCCGTGACCTTTTTGACATTTCTCTTGGCGGTGGCGGCCATTGTGGGGATCATTCCCTTTGCGGGGTTTTTCAGCAAGGATGAAATACTCTTTCAAACCTTTATGAGGGGTCATCGGGTCCTTTGGGCCATTGGATTTGCCACAGCGGGGATCACGGCATTTTACATGTGCCGTCTTTTTGCCCTCACCTTCTTGGGAAAATCAAGGATCGATCCCCATAAAGAGGCCCCTATCCATGAGTCCCCACTCTCGATGACCCTTCCTCTTATGATCTTGGGCCTCCTTTCCCTCATCGGAGGATGGATCGGGATCCCGGAGGTCTTCAAGGGACACAATTATTTTCATCACTGGCTTCAACCGGTTTTGGGGGCGGGGACCCTCATCAATGAAAGCGCCCACATGCATGGGACAGAACTCATTTTGGCTGTGGCTTCATTTTTGTGGGTCTTTCACGTCGGTCTCATCGCCCTCATCTTGTATTCGCAAAAACTGGATTGGATCAAGCGCTGCGTCAAAAAGATGGATTGGGTCTACAATATTTTGAGAGACAAATATTATGTGGACGAAATCTATGACTTTATATTGATTCGCCCTATTCATTGGTTGAGCCAGCAAATTTTATGGCGTTTCGGTGATGAACAAATCATCGATGGACTGATGGTCAACGGTTCAGCAAAGACTATAAACTTGGCCGGGCGTCTTCTGAGTCTTATGCAAACGGGTTGGACTCAACACTATGCCCTCTTTTTAGCCGCAGGGGCCTTGGGACTTGTTGCTTATTTTGTCTTATAATTTATGAATATCCATTGGATCACACAAAATATACTGACACTGACCACCTTTTCCCCCTTAATCGGCGTGGCTGTTGTTTTTATTCTTCCGCGTTCCCAAGAAAAGGCGATTCGTATTGTCTCCCTTTTGGCCTCACTCCTCCCGATGGCCCTCTCCCTATGGCTATATCAGCTCTTCCAGGGAACGGGGCATTTTGAATGGACACAAACAATCCCTTGGATCGAAGACTTTCACATTTTTTATCGGGTCGGCGTCGATGGTTTTAGTGTCCCCCTCATCGCCCTGACAGGTCTTTTAACCCCCATTGTTTTTCTGTCTTCTTGGACAAGTATCCAGAAGAGTCTTAAGGAATATTTTATCTTTTTCTTCCTTTTGGAAATGGGTGTCTTCGGTGTCTTTGTGGCCTTGGATATTTTCCTTTTCTACGTTTTTTGGGAAGTCATGCTGATCCCCATGTATTTTATCATCGGTCTCTGGGGAGGTCCCAGGCGACTGTATGCCTCCATCAAGTTTGTCCTTTTCACGATGGTAGGAAGTCTTCTTATGTTGGCCGCAATTTTGTATCTCTATTATGCGGGAGGGCAGACCTTTAATATCCAGGAACTCTATGGACTGGCCCTCCCCCTCGAGGTGCAAAAGCTGCTTTTCTTGGCCTTTGCCCTGGCCTTTGCCATCAAGGTTCCCCTTTTCCCTTTTCATACATGGCTCCCTGATGCCCACGTCGAAGCCCCTACTGGTGGCAGTGTCATCTTGGCCGCCATCCTCCTCAAGATGGGAACCTATGGATTTTTGCGCTATGCCATGCCCCTCTTCCCCAATGCGGTACAGGCCTTTCTGCCCCACATCCTTACTCTCTCTGTCATTGGAATCCTCTACGGGGCCCTCGTCTCCATGGTCCAGGCGGATATCAAAAAACTTGTGGCCTTCTCCTCGGTTTCACATTTAGGTTTTGTCATGCTGGGTCTCTTTGCCCTCACCCCTCAATCCGTACAGGGGGCCAATCTTCAAATCATCAATCACGGAATCAGCACAGGGGCCCTCTTTCTTTTGGTCGGAATGATTTATGAGCGCCGCCATACCCGCATGATTGCGGATTTTGGAGGCATCGCCTCGGTGCAACCCTGGTTTGCGACCCTCTTTTTGATTGTCACCCTTTCGTCCATCGGTCTCCCCGGGACCAACGGTTTTGTGGGTGAGTTCCTGATCCTCCTTGGAACCTTCAGGACCCATCCTTCCTACGCCGTCTTGGCGACATCAGGAGTCATCTTTGCAGCGATTTACATGCTATGGATGGTCAAAAGGGTCTTTTTCGGTCCCTTAGACAAAGAGGATAATAAAAAACTGACCGATATCAACTGGCGTGAGATTGGACTGTTGTTGCCCTTGATCGTCCTCATCTTTCTCATCGGATTCTACCCAAGATTTATTTTACACAAGACAGAGACAACGGTCCTAAAATTTATCGACCAGGTCCATCATACACAGGAGAAGGTGGTTCAAAACTACGGGGCAGCACATTAATGACTACACAATGATCTGCCCAGTATTCAGCAGTTATGTGTAGTAGAATTTGGACTGATGAATATGACAATCGCGACTGATTGGAACATGCTCCTTGTTAAAGGGCTCCCCTTCCTGACCCTCTTAGGGATGGGATTGCTCCTTCTCGTTATTGAAGTCCTATGGTGGGGAAAAGACAAAACCATCATGCTCATTTTAAGTTTATTGGCCGTTGCCGCTTCTTTCTACTTCGCGTGGGATCAATGGATTCAAAATATCCCATGGTCACAACAGCTCTTGGTCTTTGACCGCTTAAGTTATATCTTCGATCTTATCTTTCTCTTTTGTCTCCTGATCACGCTCTTGATCTCAAGGGATCATATCAAACGAGAGCATATCGAACGGGGTGAGTATTATGCCCTGCTCCTTCTCGCCACCGTGGGAATGATGATGATGGCCCATGCCGGGGACTTGATGGTGCTTTTCCTTGGAATAGAGGTGATGACAATAGGGGCCTATATCTTGGCCGGCATCAAAAAAAGACATAGCAAATCTAATGAAGCGGCCCTCAAGTATTTTATCCTTGGAGGGATTGCCGCTGGTTTGATGGTCTTCGGCATCGCCTTTTTCTATGGAGCCACGGGATCGACTCAACTCTCCATCCTGAATCAAACATTTGCGGAGGTCGACAGCTCCCAATCTGTTCTTATTTTTCTTGCCGTAGCCCTCATCCTTGTCGGATTATGCTTCAAGATTGCGGCGGTCCCCTTTCATTTCTGGAGTCCGGATGTTTATGAAGGGGCCCCGACAACGGTCACCGCTTTTATGGCGACGGCTATCAAGGCGGCTGGATTTGTCGCCCTATTTCGTGTTCTTTTTATCGTTATCTCTTTGACCCACATCCCTTGGGTTCCATTATTGTCAACCTTATCCATCGCCACAATGACCGTGGGAAACCTCGTGGCCCTTCGACAAACCAACATCAAGAGGATGCTCGCCTATTCTTCCATCGCTCATGCCGGATACGCCCTTGTGGGTTTGGCCGCCGCTGCCAAAGACAATCAACTCTCTGAAATGGCCTTGGGTGCGATAGTCTTTTACATGATGGCCTATGCGGTCATCACCCTTGGGGCCTTTGCCATCGTTGTCGCCATGGGACATCGCGGTGATGAAGCCGAAGAGATCTCGGACTTTGCCGGTCTGGGACAGAGACATCCCCTTTTGGCGGCCGCCATGACCGTTTTCATGATCGCCCTCACGGGAATCCCCCCGACCATCGGATTTATTGGAAAGTTTTATCTCTTCGCCAGTGCCATTGAGGTGGGCCTCTATACCCTCGTTGTCATCGGCGTCCTTAATAGCGTCGTGTCGGCCTACTATTATCTTGGGGTCGTCATGACCATGTATTTCAAGGAAGGTGCCGTCTACCGCTGGCCCCCCTTGGCCTATCTCCTGACTACCAGCATCTTTCTCACCCTCCTAGGAACGCTTTATTGGGGTGTGTTTCCAAAAGATCTCTTCCTCATGGCGCAAGAATCGGTGCGACAAGTGATTTTTTAAATTTTTACTAACAGTCCCGAAATTGTATAGACATTTGGGAACTGTTAGTATTACAGGACCGGTTGTTAGCCCTATCGGGCTGTTCATATTATTTCGGTCCTGTTAATATGCAATACCGTTTTTTTGAAAAAGCCAATATTGGCATTTCCGAAATTGGCCTTGGGACATGGTCTATGGGAAACATGTGGGGCCCGCGCAATGACCCCCAAGCCCTCCAAACGATCCACAAGGCCTTTGAGCGAGGCATCAATTTTATCGACACCGCCTATGCCTATGGCAATGGCCATAGTGAAAGTCTCATCGGGCGGGCGATCGGTGAACATAAGAACCGCGACAAGATCTTCGTGGCCACAAAGGTCCCGCCCAAAGATCATAGGTGGCCCGCCAAGGTGGGAAGCCGCGCGGAAGAAATATTTCCGGGCTCCTGGATCCGCGAGATCACCGAAAAAAGCCTCAAACACCTAGCGACCGACCACATAGATCTTCAACAGCTCCATGTCTGGGCCCCTAATTGGCTGGATCAAGGTGACTGGCTGAATGAACTCCGTAAACTCAAAGAAGAAGGCAAAATTCGCTCCATAGGGATCTCCCTCAACGATCATGAACCAGACACAGCCCTAGAGATTGTCCCCTCCGGCATGATTGATTCCGTGCAGGTCATCTACAATCTCTTCGACCAAACCCCGGAAGAAAGGCTCTTGACATTGTGTCGCGAGCACAAAGTGGCCGTCATCGTGCGCGTCCCCTTTGATGAAGGAGGCCTCACAGGGACTTTAACTCCCGCTACAGAGTTTCACAAAAAAGACTGGCGGCGTTATTACTTTCAGGGGGAACGTCTCAAGGAGACTTGTGAACGGGTCAAAAAATTTCAATCTTTCCTGACGAACGAAATAAAATCACTCCCCGAATTCGCCCTGCGCTTCTGCCTTTCCCATCCCGCCGTCACCACTGTCATCCCTGGAATGCGCCGACCCGAACACGTGGAGATCAACTGTGCCGTTTCAGACGGACACACACTGCCTCCGGAGGTTTTGAAAAAATTGAAGGCCCACGCCTGGTCACGGAATTTTTATCCGAGCTAGTTAGACATCCACACCGTTTCACGAGCCTGTTGAATGGTCGTCCCATCACAAAAGTTCATGTCTTGAAAATCATTTTCACAAGCGGCTTCTACGGCTTGAACCGCAGTATTGGTAAAATCCATGCTGACCACAATATCGGGGGTGTCGCTACAACTAAAACTGCTTAAGGCCGATAGAAGAGTGGTATTGGCGCCTATTGTCCCGCTAAAGAAACTGTCCCCGCTCACATCATGACTCGCCGCAGTGTCAAAATAGGAATTTCCAGCCGCCGTGGCTGCATAAACAGTATCCTGGAATTCTGATCCACCATTAAACGTAAACGTGTCATTGGTGAGTTGTTCAATGCCATTAAAACCCGCCGTGAGAAAACGGAGGGTGTCCGTACTCGTCCCGGAATACTGGCTTGTAATATAGACCTTTCTTTCCCCCCAACTCCCTGATTGCCACGATTTTGTCTCTATCTGATCCCCCGTGACAGAGACGTATTCCTTGTGATCTCCCCACTCAGCACCACTTTCCCCCAGCGTTACACTCTGAGTCTTGGTCTTGTCAAAGCTGACATTGCCACTGCTATCTGTCGCTGTATAACCACTAAATTGGGCCGTAAAGTTGCCCCAATCGGTATGGACCATATCCTGAGTCATCGTCCCTGCAGAATTATTGACGCGAATTTGCTCATATCCATTCGGCGTGCTCCCCCCTGTGGCACAAAACCAGAGATCGATGGCATAACCGGCTGACCCTTCATCAGTCCCTGTCCCATAAACCCGAATAAAGACATTTTCTGGGGTTTCCGCATCCCCTCCACCCGTGACTTCAACCTGGATGATCTTGTTCGCGCTTCCTTGCTGAAAGAGATTGTCTATCGTTGTCCCCTCGGGCCCAGAAACAAGACCCTCCTCTCCCATGGCAGTAGGAATACCTTTCATATAACAAAGAGAGGTCCCTGCTTGGCTAATCCCCTGAAAGGAAAAACCTACGGCCTGAGCCATGCGACAAGAACCTTCACCATTAAAGAGGTTATTAGACACCGTATCCCAAACTGCTGGATTCGTGAGATCGTAGGTAGTGCCCCCATTAATCGCCGCGATCAATCCATTCCAGAAATAGGTGTCTGCATTACTTTCTGTGATCGATGTCAAGAGTGGTGGCGTCCCTGAGACCGCTGCCTGTAAGGCTGATAGAGAGGCCGACGCGCTAGCCCCTCCCACCATATCCGTCACATCCGGCACCTGTTCTAGTGAAGAAACCTCTCCAGTACTCGAAGAACTGCTACTACTCCCACAAGCCGCCAGACTCAAGGCACATAAAAAGCCCATCAAATAACACATTATTCTCTTCATGATACATTCCTCCCTTTTATTAACAGAACCGAAATAATAAAGACGGTCCGAGAGGACCCACAGCCGGTTCTGTAATACTAACAGCTCTCCCACTGTCTATTCCATTGTGAGACTGTTAGTATCTTTTGATTGTGTTTGACCGGTAATAAAAAAATCCCCCATTGTTGAGAAAGAATAGTGAACAATGTAGCAAATTAAATGCCAAAAATGAAGATTGTTTTTAATAATAATTTCAAGAGGTTATAAATTCCCCTCAAAAGAGGGGGGGTCTTTGATCGATGGCCCTCA
>MGSF01000010.1:0-4860 GCA_001798715.1 Deltaproteobacteria bacterium RIFCSPLOWO2_02_FULL_50_16
CTATTTTCCCTTTCCCAAAAAATCCTTGATCGAATCATAGATGGCCTCTTTTGAGGGTATCTTGGAGGTGATGAGCGATTCATTGCCCTTAAATTTGCCGTCAAGATCCTTGATAAATTGCCCGCTTCCATACTCGCTTTCCACCTGTCCGTAACAAAAAACGTTGCAGCGCGGCATGAGGTCATTTTCCAGCAATTTGAGGCAATCTTGAGTATCATTCCCCGACCAGTTGTCACCGTCTGAAAAGTGAAAGGGATAGATATTCCACTCCAGGGGACTGTAATGCTTTTCAATCATTTCCAGGCACAAACGGTAGGCCGAAGAGATGATGGTACCCCCTGATTCGCGGGTATGGTAAAACGTCTCCTGATCCACCTCATGGGCAACGGCATCATGGACAATATAGCGTGATTCGATACCTTGGTATTGGGACCGAAGCCATGTATCAATCCAAAAGGACTCGACACGAACGATCTCTTTTTGCATGTCTCCCATGGAACCGGAGACATCCATCATATAAATGACAACGGCCTTGTGCTCCGGCCTAAAAACCTCTTTTCGAACGCGATAGCGCCTGTCTTCAAGAACCGGAATGATGCGGGGATTTTGGGGGTCATACTCACCGCTCAGCACCTGTCGCTTGAGGGCCTGGCGAAATGTCCGTTTAAAATGGCGCAATGACTCGGGCCCGGCCGTGGAAATGCCCGTATAGCGACTCCCCGCCGAGGTCAAACGACCTTCACCCCGGGGTTCAATCTTGGGAAGTTCCAACTCTTCCCCCAGGATTTCTGCCAGCTCATCCAGTGTAATATCCACCTCGAGAATATGCGCCCCCGGGGCATTGCCCGCATTTCCCGAACCGTCCCCTTCATCGTCACCCACGCCAATGACAGATCCCACATCACCGTCTCCCTGGCCCACGCCCGCCTTTTGGCGCGTCTCAAAACTAAAATGAGGGATATTAATGTAGGGGACGGGGATACTGATGAGTTTCTTGCCCTGCTTCCCAATCAGCTCCCCTTGACTGATAAACTTACGCAGTTCTTTTTTTATACGTCCGCGTATAATTTGTTTGAAACGACTATGATCTTGGTCAATCTTGACAAACATATTAACGGGTTCATCCCGACCTCAATTTGTCTTTTCCTTGATATCCCCTCGGGCAAATATAGAAGCCACATAACTCAACACATCCGTAGAGCAAATCTCGCAATATCCGTGATTTTTAATCAGTCGGCTCTTGACGATATCAATCTTTTCCTGAGTCTGTTTATCGACAACATTGGTAACCAGACTCGTCAGCTTGATGGTATCTTTTTGGTCTTCAAAAAGTTTAAGCTCCAAGGCCTTATACAATCTTTCATTGGAACGATAGTTGAACTGCTTTCCATCCAGTGAAAGAGCCCCGATATAATTCATGATCTCCCTTCGAAAATCATCCTTGCGGCTCTCGGGGATGTTGATCTTTTCCTCGATAGACCTCATGAGGCGTTCATCGGGCTCCTCTTCCTGTCCGGTGTATTTATTCTTCACCTTTTCGCGCTGGGTATAGGCCTTCACATTGTCGATATAATTGCCACAGAGGCGGTCAATCGCCTCTTCGTCCGCGCAGATGGCCCTTTGCACCTCATTTTTCACAAGATCCTCGTATTCATCCTTCACGATGGTCAAAAGGTCGGTGAAGCGTTTTCTTTGGTCGTCATTCTTGATGAGAGAGTGGTGTCGGAGGCCGCTTTCCAACTCATTCAAGACAATGAAGGGATTGATGCACCCCTCTCCGGTATCGGAAACCAGGGCGTTGGAGAGCTTGTCCTGAATGTAGCGGGGAGAAATCCCGTCCATGCCCTCCCGGACGGCCTCCTTGCGGAGTTCCTTGACATTATCCTCCGTATAGCCGGACAAGGTCTGGCCATTGTAGAGTTTCAACTTTTGGAGCAGTGTCAGATTGGCCTTCTTGGGTTCTTCCAGTCGCGTCAAAACGGCCCACATGGACACTGTTTCAATCGTATGAGGGGCAATATGTTTGCTGGTAATCCTCTCGGGATTAAAGTCGCGCTCGTAAATCTTCCTCTCCTCTTCCAGTTTTGAGATATACGGGATATCAATCTTCATCGTCCTGTCCCTCAGGGCCTCCATGTATTCATTGCTCTGAAGACGCCGGTATTCCGCCTCATTGGTATGTCCGATAATCACCTCGTCGATATCGGTCTGGGCAAATTTTTTGGGTTTGACCTTGTGCTCCTGCGACGCCCCGAGGAGATCGTAAAGAAAAGCGACGTCCAGTTTCAAGACCTCGATAAATTCGATGATCCCGCGATTGGCCACATTAAATTCCCCATCAAAATTGAAGGCCCGAGGATCTGAGTCGGACCCATACTCCGCAATTTTCCGATAATTGATATCGCCCGTGAGTTCCGTGGAGTCCTGATTTTTCTCATCCTTCGGCTGAAAGGTCCCGATACCCACACGGTCCTTTTCCGAGAGCACCAGACGCCTGACATCCACGTGATCGACCACCTTCTCCCAATTTCCCTCATATTGATGCATCAGTTCCTTGAAAATATAACGGCACGTGGGGCATAAATCGCCCTCGACATTGATGCGATTATTTCCTTTGAGTCCTTCATTTAATTTGGCCATGATCTCATTTCGGATATCACTGGGAACAAGACGAAGGGGTTCTTCATGCATGGGGCAGGGAATAATGTCCGAAGTGCCGAAGATGGGGCCTTCCTCCATCCCCCTTTTATGCCAGCTAAAGGTATACAGGGCCCCTTCCGGGGTTCGGGAATATTTTTCAAGCCCCTTTTTCAACAGGCGGACAATGGTGCTCTTGGAACTCCCGACGGGTCCGTGAAGGAGGAGGACGCGTTTTTCGGGCCCATACTGATGGGCCGCGGCATTAAAGACATTGACCAGTTTCATCAAGGGAACATCAAGCCCAAAGATGGCATCCTTTCCGTGACCAATGGGATCCTCGAAAAATTTATAATGCCGTATTGTTTTTTTATATTCGACATACTCATCATAACCGTAAGAGGAGATCATGTCGTAGATTCTTTGGTAGGACGTTCGGAGAACTAGGGGATATTCATTGGCTTTACTGAGATATTCCGAAAAAGACCCTGTCCAGTTGAGCTCCTGAAAATTTTTAGAGTCATGAAGACCCCGAACCATATCCAGAATAGAGTTTTGCTCCATAATCAATCCTCCTTGGGAGTATTTCAACAAAACCACCGATGAAAAGCGAAAAAAATAGTGGGGAGTACAAAAAAGGATCGAATGAGAAAGACCATTTCATTCTCACCTACATTAAAACTATAACAGTCCAAGGGGAAAAATTCAAATAAAATGAAATACCTGCAACATTGACGAATCTCCCCGAATGACGCTATATGTCATGGGCGTGCGTATTGCCGACAATTTACAAATTGTCCGAAGGCGAATCCTCTCTGCCTGTCAAAGGTGTGGGCGGTCTCCTGATTCCGTCCACTTAATCGCCGTCACCAAAAACCAGCCCCTAAAAAAAATTGCCGAGGCCTTCCATGAAGGACATCGTGATTTTGGAGACAACTATGTGCAGGAATTAAAGGAACACCAACAATCCCTTTGTGACCCCTCCATCCCTCTGCAACCCATCAGATGGCACTTTATCGGCCAACTCCAACGCAACAAGGTAAAATACCTCATCGGACATGTCGTCCTTATCCACTCCCTGGATTCCATCGGTTTGGCGAATGAAATCCACAACAGGGCCCAAGCCAAAAACATCGTTCAACCCGCCCTCCTCCAAATCAATCTGGCCTCTGAAGAGACAAAAGGAGGACTTCAAGAAAATGAAATCCCCCCCTTCCTTCATCAATGTAACTCCCTCGACCATCTACTCCTCAAAGGCCTCATGGCCCTCCCCCCCTTTCATGAGGACCCGGAAAAAACCCGTCCCTATTTCCACCACCTGCGAGAAATAATGGATGAGATTAATGAGAAAAAAATGTATAAAGAACCCTTAAAAGGGCTCTCTATGGGGATGAGTCATGATTTTGAGGTCGCCATTGAGGAGGGGGCCACATGGCTTCGGGTGGGGACGGATATTTTCGGGGAACGCGCTTTATGATCAAAATCAAAGGCCAAAAAATCGGCTTCATCGGCGGTGGCAACATGGGAGAGGCCCTCATGGCCGGTCTCCTGCAAACGCGCACCTTCTCTCCCCGGTCCATCCATGTCTTCGACCTCAGGCGCCCCCGCCTCTCCTTCCTCAAAGATCGCTACAAAATCCTCCCCGCCCTTTCCATAAAGGACCTCCTCCAAAAAACGACGATCTTGATCCTTGCCGTCAAGCCTCAGGATATCAAAGGTGTCCTCACTGCCTTGCGTCCCCTCCTCCGTCCCCACCATCTTGTTATTTCCATTGCCGCCGGTATCGATACGGCATTTTTCTCAAAACATCTTGGAGGAGGGGTCAAGATAGCCCGGACCATGCCCAATACCCCTGCCCTGGTGGGGAGGGGCGTGACAGGTTTTTACACCTCCAAAACCTTGACAAAAAAGGATCAAAAGGTTGTCCAAAAAATCTTCTCCGCAGTGGGACGGGTCATTTCTGTCAACAAGGAGTCCTCTTTGGATACCCTCACGGCCCTCTCGGGGAGCGGTCCGGCCTTTGTATATTTTTTTATGGAGTCCCTTATCCTAGCGGGACAAAAACTGGGGCTGAATAAAACCACCACCCATGATGTGGTCGTAGAGACCTTCGACGGGGCCTTGAGGCTCCTCAAACACACGCACATCGCCCCTTCAGATCTCAGGACCAGGGTCACATCCAAAGGGGGCACGACCGAGGCCGGTCTCCAACAGATGAAGCAA
>MGSF01000010.1:4941-10209 GCA_001798715.1 Deltaproteobacteria bacterium RIFCSPLOWO2_02_FULL_50_16
ATGACGTCCGTCCTTGGATATAGCCTCTTGGCCATAGCCAAAATATTAAATCTCCTCCTCAATCTTTACACCTTTATTGTGGCCGCCGCCGTCATCGTCTCCTGGGTCAACGCCGATCCGTCCAATCCCATCGTCCAGTTTCTGGGACGGGCCACAGAGCCTGTTTTTCGCCGCGCCCGGCGGCTGATCCCGAGATTTTTATGGCGAACGGGCATCGACTTCAGTCCCCTGATTGTCCTCTTCGTCCTCATCCTCATTGAAACAATCCTCGTCAATCTCCTCTATGACATCGCCCGCAACATGACGGGCAAACCCTGGTAGGGATGTCCCAAACACGGCCATTGAGGACTTAAGTCCCCAATATCCTTAAGTTTTAAAAATCTTGCACTTTCAGCTATTTATAGTAAAATGGGGTGTACAGACCCTAGAGAATAAGACGTTTTTTTCTCAAAATGAGACATTTGTCACCAGTATAGGGCGTATTCATGGTAGATCCAGTTGAAAAGTTTGGGAACTCTCGATACAGAGTCGATGGGACAGGTGAGTCCCACGACGAGGAACAGCGCCGACGTCAAGAGCGTGAAGAAGAAGAGAAGAAAAAGAAACAGCAAAAGAGCAAATTTGACAAAAATGGGGACCCAAGTCATCTCCTCCCCTCTTCACAGGGACGCATCACCAACCCTCTTTTGGGAGGGCGCGCGGCCCTTAAAATGACAGAGGATATCGAGAAGGAAGTCGACAAGGGGAACCCTGCAAGGCCCGAAGAGGAGGCCGAGGAAGAATCGATGTCGATCCGCGTCCTCAAGCGTTGGAAGATCTTGGATGCCATGGGGGGCCTCCGTCCGGGAATTTTATTGAGTTATTTATTGGCCTTGAGCGCCATTATTACAAGCCTGTTTTTGATGATAAGGATAATTTTGTCATAATATGGCAGACTCATTCGAACCTACCCAATTTGGCCGTTATATCCTCCTCGACAAACTCGCTGTAGGAGGCATGGCCGAGATCTATCGAGCCAAGACCTATGGGGTCGACGGCTTTGAAAAGCTCCTGGCCATCAAGCGCATCCTGCCTCACTGCTCCGCGGACAAGGATTTTATCACCATGCTGGTGGACGAGGCGAAGCTCACCGTCCTTTTATCCCACGCCAATATCGTTCAGGTCTACGATCTGGGCAAGGTCGGCAATGACTATTTTATCTCCATGGAGTTCATCTATGGAACCAATCTGCGTGAAATGCTCAACCGCTGTGTCGTGGATGACAAACGCCTCTTGCCCGAAGAAGTGGCCGTCTACATTATCAGTGAAATCTGCAAGGGCCTTGACTACGCCCACCGCAAGACAGACAATGACGGCAATCCCCTAAACATCGTCCATCGCGACGTCAGTCCTCAAAACATCCTCATCTCCTACGAGGGCGAGGTCAAGATCGTGGACTTCGGAATCGCCAAGGCCGCCCTCAATGTCTCCCACACGATGGCCGGCATCCTGAAGGGAAAGATCGCCTACATGTCACCGGAACAGGCCCTGGGCAAGCCAATGGATGGACGCACGGACATCTTTTCTGCGGGTTTGATCCTCTACGAGGCCCTCACGGGACACAAGTTTTTTTCCGGCGATACCCAATTTGAGGTCCTGGAACATATCCGCTCCACCCACATCCACCCCGAGGACTTGAGCAGCGAGATTCCCGATACCTTGAAGGTCATCCTGGCCAAGGCCTTGGCCTACAATCCCAAGGACCGCTATCAAAGCGCCGGTGATTTTCAGCTGGACCTCACCAAGTTTCTCTATTCCACCCATTCTGATTTTTCCCCACGACAATTGTCGACCCTCCTCTCCCAACTTTTCGAGAAGGAGTTGAAGGAGAAAAAGAGGGAGAGGGAGGCGTCCCTCGATGAAAAAACCCGGTCCGTCATGATCCAAAGCAGTATCACGAGTGAAGATATTGTCGTTCATCGGGAAATCACCGACATCCGTGGGAAGACGAGAGAAATCGAGGACAGCGGTCTTACAAAGCGGGAAGAAAAGACACGCGCAAGACCTTTTTTTGCCGTCGTTGGTACCCTTTTTGTCCTTGTCGCTATCGGATATCTTGGCTGGAATCTTGCCCTTAAAAAGATGGTCAAAAACTGGATCGTCCAGACCGCATCGCCTCCCGGCACGGAGATGACAACCCCTCCCGCGGAGGAGTTTGAAGAGCCCACTGTGGACACCGAAGAGACCCCGTGGAGGAATTTTGGGAGTATCAAGGTCACCACAAATCCTGAAGGTGTCAGCATCTTTCTCAACAATGAAGCCACCAATCTAACCTCCCCCACCACGCTGACCAAATTAAAAGTGGGCGACAAATATGCCCTCCGTCTCTCCAAGGAAAATTACGAAACCATTGAGGAGACGATTACCGTTGACTCCAACAAAGAAATCGCCCTCTCCAAGACACTGACGCCCCTTCCCCTGGGGGTCATCAACATCACCTCCGAGCCCAAGGGGGCCCAGATATTTATCAATGAGCAATACACGGGGCAAATCACCCCCTCAAAAATCGACAATCTCTCTCTCAACACCCCTCATATCGTTCGGTTAAGCCTGGCCAACCATCAGGATTGGACCAGTAGTATCACACTGAAAAATTTTGATCCCCTGGATTTGACCGCCCCTTTAAAAACCATCCCCCAACCCACGGCCCCACCGGCCCCCACGGTGGGGATCTTGACCCTCCAATCCAATCCGGAGGGGGCCCGTGTCTCCATCAATGGCCAGGACATGGGACAAACAACACCCACATCCATCGCCAACATAACGCTGGGGTACTATTACAATATCGTTCTCAAGAGGGAGGGATACAAGGACTGGGAGCAGAGTTTCAAGATGAGCCAGGAGCAGCCACCTCCACTGGTGGCCAATCTTGAGAAGATTCCGGAACCTTCACCGCAGGTCAAAAAAACCCCTCCCCCGCCTCAAAAAAAGGTGGAACTCAAACCAGAGCCCAAATACGTGAGCCGTTCCCCCGAACCCGAACCTTATATTCCGCCATCCAGGATCGAAAAACCCGTCTATCAAGAACCCCCATCCACACGGGTCTCCGGACCTCCGGGTTCCTTGAAAATCAAGTCAGACCCTGCGGGGGCCGAGGTATACATTAATTCGGAATACCGCGGTGTCACTCCCCTGACCGTCAATGATGTCTCTCCAGGCACCGTAAAAATCATGGTCAGCAAGGACGGATATTTGAGTTACCGGTCGAGCCTCAATCTCAAACCTGGGTCCTCGCAAAATTTGGGGGACATCAAGCTGGGAAGCCGCTTTGGTGAGGTTCGCATCAAATCCTCGCCTCCCGGGGCCATCGTTTCTTTCGACGGCCAAAGAATCGGGGCCCGGACACCCGTCACGATCCGAAAGGTGCCCCGGGATGAAAAACACTCCGTCAAGATTGATCTTGAGGGGTATCAGTCCTGGTCCAAGACCTTTGATTTGAATACCGAAGCCGAGAAAATTTATAACGTCGTCCTTGATAAAATGTAGAGGGAGAAAATTATGGCCCAAAAAAAAGCGAAGGAAACTACCGACTCAACACAGCTCTTGGGCCTGCAGGATACCAAGGAGGTCGTGTCCTTCAGAAAGTGCCAATTGATCGTCTTGGAGGGGGTGGATAAGGGAAAAAAGTTTGACCTGTCAAAGTCCTCCATGCGCGTGGGCAAAAAAGAGGACAACAACATCATCCTCGAAGATAAGGCTATTTCCCGAAACCACTTTGAAATCGTCCGGACCCAGGACAATTACATGCTACGCGACCTGGAAAGCACCAACGGCACCTTCATCAATGACATACGCGTCCGGGAGGCCTTTTTGACCCCCGGGGACATCATCAAGGTGGGAAAGACACGACTCGAATTTGTCGCCTTCGATGAAAGTGTCCAGATCGAACCCTCCAAACACGAGAGTTTTGGAATGGCGGCCGGCCACTCCCGCAAGATGCGGCAGATCTTCGGCATCCTTGAAAGGATTTCACCGACCAATTCCACCGTGATCATCGAGGGAGAGACGGGGACCGGCAAGGAGATCATCGCCCGGGCCATTCACGAACACAGCCTCCGCAAGGGAAAGCCCTTTGTTGTCTTTGATTGCGGCGCGGTCGCCGACAATCTGATCGAGAGTGAGCTCTTCGGCCATGTCAAGGGGGCCTTTACCGGCGCGGTCCAGACCCGTCGCGGGGCCTTTGAAGAGGCCAATACGGGAACCATCTTTTTAGACGAGATCGGGGAGCTGACGCTGGACCTTCAGCCCAAGCTCCTCCGCGCCCTCGAACAGCGGGAGATCAAGAAGGTCGGATCCACGGATTCTATCGATATTGACGTCCGTGTCATCTGCGCCACCAATCGCAACCTAAAAAAGGAAGTCACCAACAATACATTTCGCGAGGATCTCTATTATCGGCTCTCCGTCGTCAAGATCCTCCTCCCTCCCTTGAGGGAACGTCCCGAGGACATCCCCTTTCTGATTGAAAAAATACTGACCTCGGCGAAATTCAACCAGCTCCCCAACGGACAGCTGCGCGTCACCACGATCGATGACGAGGCCCAAAAGATCTTACAGCGCTATCAGTGGCCCGGTAACGTGCGCGAACTCATCAATATCCTGGAACGCGTCATCCCCTTAGTCGATGACAACACGATCAAGGGGAATCACGTGAAATACATCTTTCAGGCCTTGGAAAGCGACGAAGAGCCCACGGAACGTCTCGAGGTGGACATGGGGGTCCCCTTCAAGGAGGCCAAGCAAAAGATCGTGGAAAATTTTGAGAAGGATTATCTGGCGAGCCTCCTTAAAAGAAACAATTACAACATTTCCAAAACGGCCCGTGAGGCGGGAATCGATCGCAAACACATCCGCAACCTGCTCAAAAAATACGGCATCCTCGATCGCGCGATTGATGACGAGGAATAAGCTGCCTTTGTCATCCCCTGAATTCTTACCTTCTTCGAGGCTGGAGGCGGGTGGGAGGGGGACGGGGGGATGAGGGGGTCTTGAGTTTTCTCTCGTCGAGGTTTCTCTTGAGGGCGATCACGAGAGAGCGGGCCCGGTTGGCCCACATGTTTTTGCCGCGCATGTCCAAAAGGATCGCATTCCTGAAATCCTGCGCCGCCTTCTTAAATTTTTTGTGCCGTAAATAGATCTCCCCCCGGTTGACATAAGAAGTCGCGTCTTGGGCGTTGAGCTTGATCGCCAGGGTATACTGGGTCACGGCATCCACGGGACGCTTGAGCT
>MGSF01000010.1:10257-11410 GCA_001798715.1 Deltaproteobacteria bacterium RIFCSPLOWO2_02_FULL_50_16
CCACCCTCACGAGCATCTCAAAGACGTCTTTCGCCTCCTCCAACCGCCCGTGCTTAAATTTGACAAAACCCGCCTCGGCGATCTGGAGGAGCTTTCTCTTGGGGATGCGCTCGATATCGGCGATGGAGAGCTGGTTGGTGAAAAATTTGTAGAGAACGTCGATGACGTGTCTTTTCCGCTCCGGATGTGGATCGAGGATCTTGCCTTTGAGGTCTTCAAATAAAGGTGGTAGCTTTTCCCCCATAACCCCTTGCTTAACTCATGGCCTTCAAGGTCGTAATACCCTGCTGTGCCGCCCGATCAAAGGAGGTGAGTATGCTGCTCCCCGCCTGTTGGACGCGGTCGCGATCGGTGATGACCTTCTGGATCATCTGCGTGATGGACATCGTTGCCATACTGTTTTGCTGGGATTCGTTGGTGATCTTGGCCAACTCATGAGGCGCAGGAACGCCCCCTCCCTCTGTCAAGAGATCATACTTGGCCATGCTATTGGCCCGCTCTGTATCCTTTTCACCCAGGATATTCACCAGCTTCCCCAGGGCTATATCCGATTTTTCAGTGAACCTCTCGATCATGAGTAAAATGGCCTCCAGGGCCCCCTGGGGTCCCTTGGCCATGGCCGCGGCGATGGCCTCCTGGTATCTTTCCTCGATCTCCCGACTCTCAAACTGCAGATTGGAGATCAGCATGATCTCTTCCATGCTCCCCACGGGGGCCAAACCACTTCCCCCCGGCAATTGATTGGCCTTTCCCGTCTTGACAAACTCATCCCACAGGGCCTTGACCTCCTCCGACCAGTTGCCGATAAGCTCGCTGTTGTCCTGAGGGGCATCCATTCCGGTAAAATCGCCGCTCCCCGGACTCGCGCTCGCCGACTTGGCAAAACCCATTTTTTGCTGGAGGTCTTCCATCCACCCGTCGAGGGCCTGGGACTCTTCCACGGTCAGATCCCCCTGTCCGAGATTGTTGGAGACCTTGTAGTAATCCACCCCATAGACATCCGTCACCGAGGGGATGGAGGCCGCCTGTTCAAAGATCTCGGCACGATGTTCCAGATTATAAAACTTGGTGTATTGCTGGGTGAGAAAGTTATGGACGAGCCTCTTGTCCTTGAGGATGTCGTCGGAGACCCCCATCTGCTTGAGGATCGCCT
>MGSF01000010.1:11630-12488 GCA_001798715.1 Deltaproteobacteria bacterium RIFCSPLOWO2_02_FULL_50_16
CCAGGATGGAGTGGTAATAATAATTTTTGGGATCAACCACCGTGAGCCCCTTGAAGAGGGCCTCGGCCTGATCGAGGTAGCCGGCCTGAAAATGGTGATACCCCATCTCGGCCATCTTTTGCTGTTCCTCGGGGGAGAGATCGAGGAGATCGAGCCACCCCATGTCGCCCTCGAGAAAGGGCTGGATCTTTTCCTTGGCCTCCTTGAGGACCTCCGGGGGCAGTTCATCCAGGGCCTTCTGCAACTCCTCCAGGGGGGCCTTCAAGACACCCAGATCCTCTTCACGGACTCTTGCCCCTTGAGGGGTTTGGGGAGGAGCATTTTTCTTTTTGTCGTCCTTCATTGTCCGATTTCCCTGCCCCACAGTAGCATGGGCCATAGTTTAACTCAAGTGTGTTGTGTCTTACTGCCACCGGCTCCGGCCGAGTCTTTGCGGGATCGTGGCGTCCAGATACGATTTCACCGTGTTTTGCACCTCTTCATGCCAGCTCATGGCATTGCGGAGGAGGTGATCAAAGCTCTGGCCCTCGCCGATGAGTTTCTGCATCTGGAGACCCAGCTGATTCATCCTGCCAGAACCCTGCTGCTGGTCCGGGGGGAGGTTGGCCATCTCCTTAAATTGGTCGTTTAAGTCTTCCATCTGTTGCTCATTGGCCATCTTGGCCTTGATGACGGTGGCGGCGACCTTGGTGACCTGATCCTGGGAGATCTGTCCCATCACGATCAGGGCCAGCTGGATCGCCTCATAATTTCCCGCCATGATCATCATGAGGAGCATCTTCAGGAGTTTCTTGGCCTTTTCATTGTCGGAGCGGGCCCCGTAAAAGGACTCCATCGCGCCAAATCCGCCGATCGCCG
>MGSF01000011.1:0-620 GCA_001798715.1 Deltaproteobacteria bacterium RIFCSPLOWO2_02_FULL_50_16
TGAAGGGGATGCCTGTGATGTGACCAAAGAAAGTAATATCTCTTTTTCATTAAAATGCCCGGACAATTTTTATATCGTTGCCGTCAAAGTCGATTATAGTTACTGGCTCCACGGTTTATCTTTAATATGCAAAAACAAGAATTCGGATAAAATCGAGACAGTCCTTGGAATAGGCGGAGGACCCATCACGCAAGTCATCAGTGCGCCAAAAGGCAATATTCTTGCCGGTTTTGAAAACACGTCATGCGATTATAACCAGGAAACAGTCATTTGTATTTTTAGATTGATCGGTAAAAAATCAGTCGGTGATCCTCAACCCTCTTGGAAGAGCAATAAATTTGGAGAGACAGGCACCAATCCAGTAAAAAGCGAACATATATGCCCCGTGAGCCAATATTTTATCGGGGTGACTGGGCATTACAACAACTACGATAAAATCCCCGCTATCGTTAACGACATCGATCTTATTTGCCAATAGGAGGAACTATGAAGCTGTTTCAAATTTTATTGACCCTGTTTGTTGTCTTGGCGACGGGTTGGGTGGGAATGGTCCCAGGCCAGACAGGTGATCTAGAGGCTCGAGAGCAGGTGAGGAGACCGTACGTCCAGCGTCCCGCCAG
>MGSF01000011.1:636-12096 GCA_001798715.1 Deltaproteobacteria bacterium RIFCSPLOWO2_02_FULL_50_16
TAATGGTGACGGCTATTTGGACCGTCGGGAGGCCGAGGCTGCCTATCGAGCCCGCCTTCAGCTCAATGCCCAATGAGGTGTTGTCTCAAGAAAAGGGAGGAGAGAAACATGCGTTGGCCTCTTAAATTCAGAATTTTAGTGAGCAGTGTTTTTATTCTTTGGCCCTGTATGACTCTAGCCCAACAGGGGGCCTTTCCCCTCCACCTCTCGCAACACGAATGCACCCATGAGACAGATCAGGGGAAGGACTATAAAAAGGCAGGTATCGTTAAGCTCTTTCTCATCGATGTGGCCCAGGATCGCTGTCACGGCAAATACCTTCTCAAGGAATATATTTGCAGTAACGGGCATTTATTATGGGGTGAAGTCAGCTGTCAAAATGTCGTGCCCGATGGGGTTTGTAAGGAAGGGGCCTGTGTCCCGGCGAGCGAGGCCGCCTGTCAAGATTCTGATGATACAGTTTTGGTCGACGCCCTTCCGCAGGCTCTATTCAGCAGCCCCATCCTCTCGATGAATGAGGTCACGGACATCACGACCCTGACCACACCCGGAGAGGCCAGCGGTATGGGGGCCAGCACCTATCTCTCACAAATGAAAGATGTCTGCGGCAAAGCGGCGACGATCTGCACTGTTCCAAAATTGGCCTATGAATCCAATCCCGAACTCTGTGATTGTGAGATCTATCCCGGCAATTGCCTCGACTACTCCAAGGTCTTGAAAGAGGCGGTCTGCGTGGACAATCTCAATACGGCCAGTCCCCTCCCTCAAACACTCGTTTACAAACAGTTTGATTGCACTTCGGTGGCTCCTTACGGCGGCTGTCTCAATGGGGCCTGTGTCAAGGATCAGGATCAAGACGGGACCCTGGATCCTCAGGATGACTGTCCCTGTGACTCGGGCCATCGTGAGTTTCAGGGCTGCCCTTCCGAGATCCCACAGGCCTCGGCCAATGATGCCGATCAGGATGGGGCCTGCAACCCATGGGATAACTGTCCCGACGAGGCCAATCCGGATCAGGCCGACATGGACCAGGATGGTCTCGGTGATGCGTGTGATGAGGACACCGATGGCGACGGGATCCAGAATGACGAAGACAACTGTCCCCTCATACCGAACGAAAATCAGACCGACATGGATGGTGATGGTCTGGGCAATGACTGTGACGACGATATTGATGGGGACTCCGTGCCCAATCCCTCGGACAACTGCTCCCATGCAGCCAATCCCAATCAGGAAGACTCAGATAAGGACAAAAAAGGGGATGCCTGCGATAATGACGGCGATAATGACGGGACCATCGATGATCAAGACAACTGTCCAGATTTATACAATCCAGATCAAAAGGATACAAATAACAATGGCTTTGGGGACCTCTGCGATGACTCTGATTGCCTTGACATGTCAGGGCTTCAAGCCAAGGCCCCCTGGCCCATGACGACCTATTGCCCCCAGCACCACAATCGCAGTCCCTACAATGGACCGGGAAAGCCTAAGCTCAAGTGGAGCCTCGACCTTTCTCAAGTCAAGGGTTTCCCGGAAGGGGCCCACTTTACACGCCAAACCCCTGTGATCGCGGCAGACGGCACCCTCTATCTTTCCGGCACCATCCCCTCGGGGAGCATGGGTTTTTTTGTGGCGGTACATCCAGGGGGATCCGTCAAGTGGTTTCACATGCTTCTCAATGATACCTTCTCTTCTTCGGCAGCGATCGCCCAAGACAGCACGATTTACGTCGCGACGGACAACCATAAGCTCTACGCCATCCAACCCAATAAAAATATCAAATGGATCTTTGAGGCCCCCCATGAGGGATATTTTGTAGCTTCGTCGCCCGTCATTGCCCCGGACGGAACGATTTATATCGGCTCTTCATCGGATCATCTCTATGCCATTTCTCCGAAGGGAAATTTGGCATGGAGCGCCGCTCTTAAAAGTGGAATTTTGACGTCTCCGCTCCTCCTGGCCAACAACAATATTGTCGTAGGTTCCGGAAACAAGTGGGTTGCCATCACACCCGAGGGAAAAATTGCGTGGAGTTTTGAGGTAGAAACCTCAATCATGGGGGCCCTGGGCCATCACATGGCCTTGGTCCATCCGAGCGGGGCCATTTTTGTGGGGGGTGAATCGTTCTCCCATTACCTCTTGAACTCGGAGGGCGGTCTCATCAAAGAAATGGAGGTAAATTGCATTTTTGAGAGCCAACAGGTGCTGGGCAAGAATCAAAAGGTCTATTGTGTGGGGATCTCCGGCCTCACCACATTGACCGAGGAGGGCATCGTGGAAACGTTGATCCCGACTGCCGAGGCCCCCGTGGTCGAGACCATGATAGCAGGTCGCAATGGGACCCTGTACGGTCAACGCACCAGCAACGACAATACACAGATCAAGGCCTTCACCTCCTGGGGAACGGAGATCTGGACTTACGAGACCAATTCCGGGAGCACGGCCCCCTTTAAGACATATGGGGGTTCTGAAAATATTTCCCCCGTCATTGGAACGGATCATACCCTTTATTTTATTGATGGGCCCGGCCTCCTGCACGCGCTAGGTGATTAATCATTTGGACTGTTCAGCCTCCAGCTGGAGCCTGGGCCGATAGATGGGCTGGGTCATAAAGGTCCAATACTCCAGATCCTTCAATCGCGAATCAAGGAGGAGATAGGCAAAAATAAGGGAAAGAAAACAGGCCCCCGTATAACCATAACCATAGGCCGCCAGGCCGATCTTGATGGAAAGAAGGGTCAAGATCCCATTCAACAGGAAGAAAACGATGGAGACCCACAGGGCCTCACGATAAAATTCAAAATAAAAATAGATATTCATCAGTATCAACAAGAGGCCCTGCAAAAAGGCCCCAAGAATACCAATCCTCAAAACCCCTATCTGAAGACTGTTTAAGTGGACAATTTTAATGATCCACGGCACCGCCCAAAGGGCCATGAGGGAAACGATCCCCTGCAAAAGAATGACCTTTTGAAAACTGTCTCTCAGATTGTCGATCATATCTATTTTTAATCGACGCACTCCCTCCAAAGGAAGACGGGAAATAATTCCCGCAAAATATTTCTGATAGCGCACAAAAAACTGGGTCTCCATTTTCATGAGAAAATAGGACATGGCGGGAAGAATCGTCAGATAGGCCACAAAAATGGGGGCGTCGTATTGCGGCGCGAGATAAAGAATAGGATCCAGTTCACGCCCCACGTCAGAAAACCAAAAGACAAACTTGTCGATCCATATCCCCCAATAATAAAAAACACCAATGCCAAAAAGGGCCGGATAACGGAAAAAATATTTTATGAAATTAAAATCAAAGGCGTGATAATACCCAAATTCAACGAAGACACGAATACAGAGCAAAAGAAAGGTCAGCCCCTGACCCAGGGTAAATCCCAGGAGATACCCCATCAATCCGGAATATTTCCCCCAGAAAAAAGCCGCGACAAAACTCACACAACAACCCGTCACAAAAGACCAGACAATGCTTTTATACGAATAGGCGGCGGACAAAAATATCATCGACAACCAGATCCCGCAAACAAAAAGATAGAGAATATAAACCGTCAATGCCATCGGTAATGAAAATTGGGAAAATGACAAGGCAATGAGGGCCACGATGGCTTGGAATATAAATACAAATTCTATTACCGAAAGGAACGAGGGGACCAGGGACATGTCGTCTCTCAAAAACATCCTGTCAGCCACATAGCGCGTGGCGACCAACTGGACCATCCCCACCCCTATGAGTGAAAAGGCAAAAACATAAACGATGAGGCCCCGCAAAATATCCTGCTCCTGAAGGGTCAAATTTTCTCGAGAGACAACACCGATCAAGGCAATCGCCGCGACTGTGAAGATCAGCGGGCCTGCAGAAATAATGGACGCATACACATAGGCCCTGAAAACATCTGTATAGGTGTCCCCTTCCAAAAGTTTCTGTAATCTAAAACCAATTCCGGCCATAATTTTTTCTTAGTGCTTGGGTACTTAAGTTGAAAACCAACACTCTAGAAACCTCTCAAAAAGGACCAGATGCAAGGCGCCCGCCGAGCGAGGCCCGAGGCGTACTAGACAGTACGTTGAGGGCCGCGCGAGAAGGGCAACGCCGCAGATGGGACTTTTTCAGAGGTTTCTTACAAATACTTCTCATACACATTCAGATACCGGCTCAACAAATCCTTTTCATTATAAAATTCACGAACGCGCTTTTTTCCCGTGATCGACATCCTCTCATAGAGAGAGGGCTTTTCCAAAATCTCAACAATCGCCTCACCCGTCTTGTCGGGACTTGCCACCTCCGTCACCATGCCGCTCGGTCCCAATTGGCGGTCATTGGGGGTTCTCCCTTCAATCAACTCTCGGCAGGCCCCGACATCAGTGGCCACCACCGGAATCCCGACACAATTCGCCTCAATGATGACATAGGGCTGGGCCTCGCTCACACTGGTCAAAACGACCAAATCCACTTGAGAATAAATATCTTCAGGCTTCATTCTGCCCTTGAAAATAATATTTTCCCTCAACCCGAGGGTTTCAATCAGTTGACAACACTCCTTATAATATTCGGTCTCCTCATCCTGGGGACCAATGATCCAAAAAACAGCATTTTGAAATTTTCTAATGACACCGGGAGCCGAAAGAATAAACGTCTTGACGTCTTTAATGGGGACCACCCTACCCACAAAGGCGATACGGATCTCAGACTTGTCTGTCTTCAGTGGAATAGAGGAGTAAAAATCAATATTAATGCCGTTAGGGATAATATCAATTTTCAGAGGATCGGCACCATCGACGATTTGCCGCGTTTTATTGCCCTCATACAATGTAAAGATGTGATCCGCGTGCTTATAAGCCTGACGACTCATAAACTCAAAGAGCTTGATCCACCACTGTTTAAAATAACTCAATTCCTTTTCCGCACGAAACCCCTTTCTTTGCCTTTCATAAATCCATTGGGCCTGGACGATCTCCAGCATCCTCTCGTGGGTGTAAATGCCATGTTCCGTCAGCACAACAATTCCATTGGTCTCTATTTTTGCCAAGGCGGCCAAAAGACCGGCATAGCCGGTCGAGATGGTATGATAAATTTTCGCCGGAGGCAGGGAGGCCTTTAAAATATTCATCAAGGGGAGATGCGTCGTCCTCCATGACCAAAAATAATCAATGAAGGAAACATCCTTTGCATATTTCTCATAAAAGGCACTCAGCATGTTCCATGAATCCTTTGAAAAAAACATTTCCTGATCATCAATCGCAGGCGGTTTTTCGCGAAACAAGGGCAACAAGGCGTCTAAATGATCAAAAGATTTCCTTTTCAACTGGGCGTGAAAATCCTGCAGGACTTGATAACCCTTCATTTTCTTGCCTTTTTTTCTCTCCGATTCATACTCATAGTCATGGAGAAAAATCTCTTTCATATCCACAATATTGGAAGGGAGTGTGTATTTCATGGTCCTGGAAGGATCCGGCAGGGCGGCAATGCAGACCAGGGAAAAGCGGATATCCTCCATGGAAGAAATGAGTTGGTGCACCCATGTGGACACTCCTCCCGCAACAAAAGGATAGGTCCCCTCAAGGAGGAGGCAGACGTCGCTCATGGGCGGGCCTCCCAGACAAGCCTTTGCAAGGCGGTGACGGCCTTTTGAAAAACAGGATCCTTTTTCTGTCCAAGGGCAAATTTCAGGAGATGATGAAGGGCCTGTTGATTTTGAGAAAAACCCAGCAAATGAATAGTGACATTGACCACTACAGGATCCGTATCCTCAAGGCCCCCCTCAAGGGCATTGACGGAATATTGAAGCCTCTGGAGAGGAACAATCTGATCAAAAAATTGAAGCAATTGTCTCTTTTGATCATCATCGGTGCAGAGACTGATGATATCGTCAAGAGAAATGGATCTGTTCTGGACAAAGGAAAACAGGGCCAGAAAATATTGGTTTCTTTTTTCTTGCGGACATCTTTGTATGACATCCAACAACGCCTGGCAAATCTCCAAATACGTTTTCGGCAACCAGACCGTGTTTCTCAAAAACAGGCACAACACGTCAAGTGCAGGATTGTCGCATTCTAGCTGACGGAGCATTCTGATGACAGGACCCGGTTGCCCATTAAGACCCTTACGGAGCGAAAAAATAATGGCCTCTTTAACAGTGGGATGCTCCTCACTGGTAAGACTCGTAACCAAATCCTGAAAGATCACATCAATATTGACCTTCGCTAAAATTTGAACCACCAGATAGCGAATATTCATATTTTTGTCGTGAATTTTACTTTTCAAGACATCGATAACATCCTGGTTCAAAAATCTGGACTCCGTCTTCCTCAAAAAATGGCGCAAAATAATCTGCTGAAGAAGCGGGTTGATCCCCTCAATCTTGAGGAGGCGCAGGGGAAAATCGACTTCATTACGGTCCCATATCCTCGTCAAACTCGCCAGGGCGTAATAGGAGAGCCGCGTCATGGCGACCACCTGCTCCTCCAAAAAACCAGCCAGTCGCGGTGTCCCAATGGCACCCATGGCCTCGATAGCGGCCGCTTTCAGGTCCATCGGGGTGTTTTCATCCCTTAGTAATTTCTCCAAATACAGAGGATACTGATGACCGGTATAATGAAGATTTCCCAGGCGTGAAATGACCCGTGACCGGATCTTCTCATCTGAATGGTGCAGAAGACGGTGAAGACCCTTGGCCAAATAATGATGAGAAATTTTGCTCAAAACCAAATCCGCCTGCAGACGCACATTATCATGGGTATCATAGGAAAGGACGGTAACGAGAGGAGTGATGATCTTTCGTGTTTTAAGACGCCCCAATTGTCTGACGGCCTCTTCCCGTACATGATGATCCTCATCCTTGGTGGCGAAATGGACAAGCAATTTAAAAAATCTTTTGGAGGCCGCCTTCCCCACAATCCACAAGGCCACTTTCCGCAGGCGCGGGGAGGCATCATGACAATGGCGCACAAAAGACCCCGCCTGGAGAGTGGGATCTAATTCAAAAAGATCCCCTAAGGTCACCAGTGATAAATAGCGCAGCGTTTCATCGGGATCGTCGCAAAAAGGTCTGATGGCGGGCACGCATCTTACATCACGCA
Source organism: Deltaproteobacteria bacterium RIFCSPLOWO2_02_FULL_50_16 (assembly GCA_001798715.1). Lineage (GTDB taxonomy): Bacteria > UBA10199 > UBA10199 > 2-02-FULL-50-16 > 2-02-FULL-50-16 > 2-02-FULL-50-16. The sequence goes on from MGSF01000011.1 coordinate 7,729, forward strand.
AAAAATGCAGGGATTTGATAATATCAATCTTAACTTTGTAATCAGCGGAAGGCAAAAGGAGGACAAGGGGCACAATCGCCGATCGCTCGCCCCATTCCCCCAACATCCGAATGATAAAAATGAGCATTTTCCCCTTGGATTTTTCCAAATAGGGCAAAATCTCTTTTCCCTTGGCCTCGTATTGATTATTTTTAAGTGCCTCGCAGGTTTCCTCGAAAACCCTGTCGTTATCAGAAGAAAGAAGCGCTATTAAGTATTGGATGGATCTCTTTTCATGAATGCGTTTTAAGGAGCGAATCAAAGTGATTTTTTCAATTTCTCCGGATCCATCAATGATTTTCTGCAAAAAGGCCTTGGCTGGATCGCTCTCATCATAATAGGCCCTTAAAAGATATTCTCGGCGTTCCAATTCTGACAAAGATCTATAGACGTCCAGTGAAAACTCATTTTCATTCATCGAGCCACCACCGTGCTTGACTGAAAAACTGATCCTCCCTGGTCCTGAAAGCCATTCCCAAACGCATATCTTTTTTCATGTCATGCCATTGGCCCAGGGCATAATGGAATTCTGTTCTTTTTTTCACCCATCTAAAATTTTCCGGTTCCAAACTTTTTAGACAATCGGCCTCTTCAATGGCCATTTTCCAGTCTTTTTTTAATTCATAAATTGTCATCAGTCCTTCACGAGCCCGGACATTTTTAGGAGAAAGCTTAAGAACCCTCTCAAAAATTCCTATAATTTCCTGAAAAAAAGACTCCCTCATCTCCTGATTAAACGGAAGAATGGTCGCATAGCGGATAAAGACCTCCGCCCAATCCAGTTGGGCAACGACATCTTTGGGATTTTTTTTAACCCTCTCCTGAATGGCCGAGAGTTCAGAATCAAAATCTTTTTTGATCCTCGTCAGGGAGGTCGTGGCATAAAATCGAACCTCCATATCATGATCTTTTCTCAACGCATCCAATTGGGCCACCGCTTCTCTCGATCTTTCCTGTTCCAGCCGTTCTATCGCACCCCTCTTCAAATCAATATTATCTCCCTGAAGCAAATCGACCAGGGGCTCAAAATCCAGGGCCTCCAAAACAGCGGCATGATCGGATGAAACCAGCCATGGAAAGGGAGATAAACCAACATCCGTTTCACCTTCTGCCTCTTCTTCACGCTTTTGATGGCCCTGGATCTGATAGGTGAGCCAAATGACAAATCCAATAAGACATCCAACAACCGGCAGGAAAAAAACAAAAAAGGCGAGGTTCCGCCCCCAGAGGCGCTGCCGATTAAAAAGATCCGTCATCCATCCAAAACCCGCGAGAACGACAAGGACCGCCGCCCCATGCAGACAAAACGGCGCTATCCAATCGGTCCAATGAACAAAGACAATTTGCCTCCAATATAAATAACCAACAATCCCTTCTAAAAAAAAGGCCGTCAAAAAACAAAAATAAGGCAACCATTTTTTATGTTTCACAGGACCCAATTTTCCCCGGCCTTTTGAACCATTTGATCAAACGTCTTGATTTTGGGATCAAATGAACCCACTCCAAACTCAATATTGAGTAATTCCCCTTTCCCCTGAAAATCACCCAGATGAAGCTGATGAAAAGACTTTCTCAAATCCTGGCATACTTCCATGGCCCCCTCTTTTGAGGTGGTTAATAGCAAGAGGGCAAAGGGGATGTCTTCCTCACCAAATTTCGTCACAATATCAATTTCACGACTTTGATGATTTAAAAATCGGCTGACAACCTGCAAGAGATTCAGCTGCACCTCTTTTGGATAGGTCGTCAGATTTTTGAGACGTATGAGGACAACAGAAAACGGCAGATAATAGGTTTTTGAACGCAAAAATTCCTGTTTCCCGCGGCTTTGAAAATAGTGATGTTGGTAGACGTTGTAAATCTCATCAATGATGGTCTTGGAATACAATTCCTCAAAATAATACACTTTTTCCAAGGAATGGGAGGCCCAGTCCAGCAACAAGGACAACAGGTTCAAACTCGTGCTCGTAAAACGCAAAAAAGGAATATTTTGAATACTGTAAACACCAATCACTTCCCCATCTTCCCTCTTGAGCGGACCTGCAATCATGGCATCCCCCAAAAGACCTATTGGGGAGGAATCTTTCTCAGACCGGAGAAAATCACGAACACTGACGATCTTGCCCGTAGAACCGGCCTGCCCAATAAGACCCTCCGTGCGATCAAGAATATTTTTCCGCCGATGATAATCCTGCCATCCCTTCTGATATTTCAAAACCCAACGATCCTCTTCCAATAGATAAATGGCCGACTCTGATGCCTCCAGGGTCTCGGAAAAAAAATCAAGCATGGCCGGATAGATGGTCTCACGATTCAGAGATTCCAGTTTTCTAGCACCACTATAGAGGGTGACAATCGTGGACATCTGGGAGACAATCTTTTTCTCCAAACCGGCGTTGACACTCTCAAGAAATTTTTTGTTGGACCCTAATGCGCTGATTTCTTGTTTTTGTTTCTCGATATCATCTTCTCGCTGGTGTAGACGCCGAATAAAACTCTCGATACCCACCCCTATCAAAACCCCCACCATAAGAAACAGCGAGGGAATAATATAAAACAAATAATCCTCAAAAAGATAGGGATCCCCCTTCAAATAAACGAGCGACAGATACAGCGATGAAGAGACAAGACCCGATACCAGCCCCGCCGACCAACCATAACGAAGTGGAAAGAAAAGAACCCCGATCCAGAAAGGATGGGGAGAGATACCATAAAACACAGGGATATCGGGATACAACAGATGATTCAGCAGTACAAGAACGCCGTAAAAGAATACAATTTCCCCGCAAATCTTGAAAAATCTTTTACCTTTTATTTGCTTTGTTATTTCGTCCTTGCGAATCCATTTCATGATTTAACCAAAAGCTTTCGAACTTTTTCAACCAGCTTGTTGGGCTCAAAGGGTTTGGGAACAAAATGCACCTTTAATTCTAAAAGCAATTTTCTTTCTTCATCTGTCAGTGTCTTCCCCGAAAGGACAATGAAAGGGGTGTCTTTGTATCTCTCCATTTTTCGAAACCTCTGGCAGATCTCAAATCCGTCAATCCCATCCATCATAAGATCACAAATCACCAGATCATAATTTTCCTGATTTATTTTCTCCACAATCTCCTTGGGATCATTATAGGCATCCACTGAAAATTGGTGAAACTGCAAAAGGGTTGAAATCAATTCCGTAAAATCCGGCTCGTCATCAATCATGAGAATTTTCTGGCCCATTATACTCTCTCCTCTGGTTTACCAGTAATAATCGAGACCCACTGTCCCCCTATTAACCTGCCCGCTGACAGTTGACAAGGATTCTCGTGAGTATTCATAAGCCACCTTGGCCTCCCAATTTTTGTGAAAAGACCATACCCCTGACACCCGAACCCCGATCAACTCCGCCCTCATAAAATCCAGCCCCCTCTTAGAATCCTGCCCTATGAAAAAGGTCCCGTTGACCTGGTGACAGCTTCGAAATTTCTGGGTATAATTGAACTCCAGATAATGACTCTCCACCCGAGGGATCAGGGGAATGATCCCCGCAAATCGGGTCGTATCATTAACATCGCGAAAGACAAACCGATAGGCCGCCGAAAAATCCGGTCCATGAATGGCCTTGGAATTCCAAAAAACATATTCCAGCCCCGCCCCCGCCTCATTTTCACTGATTCGGGTCCCGTTGGCAATACGGTATCTATCATAATAGTATTCCCCGGAAAGATAAAGGGGGGTGATGACATGCCAAAGAAAATTGCCCCCCACCTCGGAGGCCTGCCCCCCGGCATCCACGGCCTCAATGGGGTCCTGCCAAAACCGCCAAAGACTGGACCGGCCCTGAAATGTAAATTGGTCCGGCCTTTCAAACTGCATCCTCGCCTCCGGTGAAAAATAGGAAAAAAAGTTGTTTCGGGTGTTCGCCGCACCCATCCCCCCCACACCCACTGTCCAATAAGGCCAAAAATGATAATCGAGTTTGACCTCTGTCGTATTCACCACATGATCATTGGCCGTGGCATTCTTATAATAAGCCGTTTGGTTGTCCCCCCAATATTCGAGAGATTTTGTGATATATCCGTGGGCCTCAACGCCTCCGCTCACGGCATAATTACTCCCAAGATGATAGATCTCAAATCGCGGTCCCACACGATGATCAAATCCCCGGCACAAATCACACAAAATCTCCCGGGTCTCGACATCTGAAGAATCCTCAGCCAAGATCTCCCGATAAATTTCTTTGGCACGGGGCCACTCCCCCCTTTGCCATAGAATATAGGCCAGGTCCCTCTTCAATCCCGCATGAGAGGGACGTCTCTCAATCTCCCGCTCTAAGAGAGGGAGGGCCTC
>MGSF01000012.1 GCA_001798715.1 Deltaproteobacteria bacterium RIFCSPLOWO2_02_FULL_50_16
AATAATCATAATAAATGTGGCCATCCGCACTTGCTTGGGCACAAGATTGCGAATGAGTGAAATAAGAAAATTTGACATGACAAGGACAAAGGTAGTGGCCACTCCCATCGAAAAGGCATTGATCACGGAATTAGACACGGCGAGGGTGGGACACATCCCCAAGATCGTCACCAAAACGGGATTTTCCTTCCATAAACCGTTTAAGAAGGTTTCGAGATTCGCCGTCGTCTTTCCTTCAAGACCTTGACCCTCCACCATCAGGAACCCCCTTTGAGTAATGACAAGTTTTTCTCGATCACGGGGACCCTCTCACCGGCACTCTTGTTGACCATACGACCCACCGCCTTTGAGGAGATGGTCGCCCCCGTAATGGCATCAATCTGCCAGAGATCTTTTTTGTTCCCGATTTTCACGACCTCAATGGGATGCACCAAACTTTTCTGATCAGCATCCAAACGCACATCCAGGGCCTCAAAGTTTTCCAAAAAATGGGGGTCCTTCTCGATTTTATCCCCCAACCCCGGCGTCTCTTTCGTTTCCAAGACCTTAAAACCCACAATCGCCTTCTTCTCCGGCGAATAGGCATAAATGATCCGAATGACGTCCTGAAAGCCCTGTCCTTCCGCCTCGACGACCACACCGACCAAGGCCCCGGAGGCATCATAACCGGCAAAATATCTCGTCGCCTTCTCCTCCTCACCCACGAGGGGGACAAGGATCCCTGCAGGTTCTTCCTTAAAGATTTTAAGTTCTTTGATCTGAGGAAGGGTTTGAAAGATTGCCTTTCTTAAAAATTCGGCCTTGTTTTTCTTAATCGTGGGCCCTGTCCACTGATAAGCCCCGACGATGAGGATTCCCGAGATGATGGCCACGATGGTGAGTGTGCGAATCATGGAAACACTCTCCGAACCCTGTTCCTTCTCAGAAGGTTTTTTTTCTTCCTTGGCTTCCATTAATCTTTTTTCCCTCCCTTGACCGAACCATAGACCTTGGGTTGCGTCATCAAATTAATAAGGGGAGTCGCGGCATTCCCCAAAAGGATGGCATACATGACCCCCTCTGGGAGTCCCCCAAACAAACGAATAAAGACAACGAGGACCCCAATGATCCCTGAATAAATCCATGCCCCCACCGGTGTCACCGGAGAGGTCACCATATCGGTCGCCATAAAAACGGCCCCCAACATCAATCCCCCGGAAAAGAGCATAAAGAGGGGGGGAGGGTTTTTGGGATCCATCCACCAAAAAAGGCCGCTCACAAGGAGGACGGATAGAAAGATCCCCACTGGGATCCGCCAATCGAGCATCTTGCGGAGGGCAAGATATCCCCCCCCCAAGAGGATCACAAGGGCACAGGTCTCACCCGCCGAGCCTGAAATATTGCCGATAAAAAGATCGTAGGTGTCTGCCAATTTATGATCAAACTTCATGGCGGCAAGGGCCGTGGCCCCGGAAACCGTATCAGGAATGGCCTTCATAAAGGGTAAGGTGAGCGTTGTATTAATAAAGGTTGTAAAACGATCGGCCTGAAAGGCATCGGACCAGGTGGTAATCGCCGTGGGAAAGGCCGCCTGTAGAAAGGCGCGCCCCACAAGGGCCGGATTAAAGGGATTAAAACCCAATCCCCCAAAGAGGGCCTTGCCGAGGGCCATGGCGATCACAGAACCCAGGGCCGCCATCCACAATGGAAAACCCGGGGGCAACGTCAACCCCAATAAGATCCCCGTAATAGCCGCCGAATAATCCCCTATTGTGCTGGGCTTGCGGGTCCAAAGACATATAAATCTCTCTGCCATCAAACACGTGACCAATGTAGTGAAAACAAGAAAAAAAACGCTCAACCCAAATGTGTAGACGGCCACCCCAATAATGGGAAGGAGGGCATAGACGACATTTCTCATAATGATCGGAACGCTTAAGCCCCGCCCCAAATGCGGCGATGTGGAGATTTCCATGTCGAGATAACGCGAGGTCATGCGGCACTCCTCTTTTTTCTCACCGCCTCTTTGGCCAATCGAAAATATTGTACCAATGGGATATGTGAGGGACAGACGTAGGAACAACAACCGCATTCAAAGCAATCAAAGAGGTGAAAGTCCTCCGCCATCTGATCAAACTCGTCTTTGCGGGCCAACAAGCCCAGTGTGGAGGGATTGAGATGAATGGGACAGGAATTGACACACTCGGCACACTTAATACAAGGATAAATCTTTTGACGCGATTTGTGTTCTGCGTCGGCCATGACGACAATCCCCGAAATCCCCTTGGTAATCGGCGTCTCCAAAAAGGCCACACCCTTCCCCATCATGGGTCCGCCAAAGATCACTTGATGGGCCCTGCCCTCTAAACCCACCTGATCGAGGATGAAATCAAGAGGGGTCCCAATGGGGATAAAGTAATTTCCGGGCCTCTGGACACCCCGACCGCTGATCGTCACGACCCTTTCAATCAGTCCCTGCCCGCGGGGGAGGAGCCTTCCGATTTCAGCGACGGTAGCCACATTGGAGATCACACACCCAATATCCGCCGGCAACCCCCCTGAGGGGATATCTTTTTTCATCAAGGCCCGGGTCAACATCTTTTCGGCCCCTTGAGGGTATTTTGTCTGAAAGACGGCCACAGAAATCTGTTTTTCTCCCTCAGAACACTTTTTCATCAATTCGATGGCATCGGGTTTGTTGGCCTCAATGGCAATGACCGCCCGTTGAGCCATCACCCCTTTGAGGAGCAGGCGGATCCCCATCATGATGTCATCCGATTGCTCCAACATGACACGATGATCGCTCGTGAGATAGGGTTCGCACTCACACCCATTGATAATCAAGGTCTCGATTGTCTTTCCCTTGGGGGGAGTCAGTTTGACGTGGGTGGGAAAGGCCGCGCCCCCCAGCCCGACCATCCCCATATCTTGAACGCCCTGAATAATTTCTTTGGGGGTCATGTGATCAATGTCCCTGGATTGCCAACACTCCACCTGCTGGAGGGATCCCGGATAGGGAATAATAATGATGGCAGGGGCCATCTTTCCGTTAAAATCCAGAGAGGTCCCCACTTTCTTGACAACCCCCGTGGCCGGAGAATGGATGGGAACCGACACAAAACCATTCGCCACAGCAATCAATTCCCCACGGCGTACCTCCTGCCCCTCACGCACGATGGGCTTGGCCGGTTTTCCGGCATGTTGCGACAACAAGAGGACAAAATAGGGAGGGAAGGGAAATCGGCGAATCGGCTTAAGGGCCGTGATCTCCTTATTCTCTCGGGGATGAATACCGTGGGCAAATGTTTTCAAGGACATATAAATTTTAAACCAATTTGCCTTTCTCGTGAGATTCCACCTGGGTCAGTTGTGCCACAATATCTCCATGCCCATAGGCCAGTTCCACAAGAGAGTGGGTCATCTTCTCGATCAATTGTGAATGGACCTGTCCCTTCATATCGCCTCCATCGACTGGAGTGATATCCAATCTCTTGAATGACTTAAGACCCTTCCAAAAGGCCTGACGCTCTTCACAGAGACCTATCATGGCCCCCGAAACCTTAAGGCGGTCTAATTTTTTCTTTTCATCGACCCACCAGACAAAGGGGGTCTTTCCCTCCCGATCCTCCGCCTCTAATCCCAAAAATTCTGCGACAGACACAAGGCCTTCTCCCTGCTCCTTGGAGGGTATTGTTGAAAAGTGTTCCTTAAAACTCCCCTCCGTCACGGCAAAATCGGCAAAGGTCATCGAAACTTCCTGGGTGGCCTTTTGACCGGCCTCATCCATATACTGGAGGGTATGGGTGGGCCAGGCATCCTCCATGGACACATTGCCATCGAGGGAAAGCCGGTCTAAAAGAGTCTCCCCCCTATCAGGATGATAACTCAAAAACGGATGGGCCCTGGATTGGAGGGCCAGACGGGCCTGTTCCGTCGCCGAATCCGTTATGAAACCATTTTCGGGAACTCGACTGACAAAGACATGGAAAAGTGCCGGGAGTGGGACCTCCAAACCCTCCACAAGGCCCTGCACCAAACGAGGGATATCTCCCATGCCCCCCTGAAGGACATAGGTGTTTTGATGGAGGATCCCTAATAAAGGCATAAAAGCCGGCGATTGAAACGAATCCAAAACAAGCACCTTTATAGGAATTCCCTCCTTAAGGATCTTATTCAAATTTTGCAGGGCCCAACCATACAAGGTGCGTGCCGTACCGGTAATGACGATGGGGGGACAGAGCTTGAATTCCTCACTGGTAAGATCACGCCAACTGAATTTTTCAAAAAAGGCATCATGACATCTCGCATTGTATTTTCCCTCCAGTTCCAATTCCGCTATTCGAATCACCCTGAAGGCCTCTGTCAATTTTTTCATATGCCCTTCAAATAATCCCATAGCAAAGGAAGGGGACTCACCCAGCAAATGCTGTGTCCACGGAAAGGAAAAAGGATTATAGGGAAAGGTGGAGCCCCAAGCCGCGCTATGACTGCCATTTCCCACCATCCCAAGACCGGCATGCCGTCCTTCGTTCTCCTCGGAAAAAACCACCTGAAGTTTCCTTAATTGAGAGAGGGCTTGGGTCACCCGAGACAACCATGCGGTATCAATAGGCTTGCCTTTTTTCTCCAGCATTTTAGAAAGATCCGAAAGCATGAGATCCCGTCCCTTAAAACTTTCCATGACCTGATGGATCTCCGCGGCATCCTTAATATTGACGGCCAATTGGAGCTTGATGTGTTTTTCCAGGCGTTCCACAAGACTATTGATGTGTTCTCTATGGATTTGACGCCGTGATTGCATGAGGGCCTCGGCGACACCGGCAAAGAGATGAAGCACCGTCTTTTTGGCCGAACCCGGGGCCGCCGTATCCCCTCCCACCACGGCGTGATAGGCCCTTTTATCAAGCAGCAGTGTCGTATAGGCCTTGTCTTGTGCCAGATTTTCTGTCCGAATAAATTTTCTGTTCGTATTGGGGAGTGATTGCCAAAAATCAAAATTCTTCCTCAAGACCCCAAGGCCTTGGTCGGTCTGGGTCACGGAAATAAGCGCCCCCTCCGGACATTCCTTGACACATTCCATACACCCCTTGCACTTATCAGGATTCAGGGTGATAGATAAAAGACCCCCCTCTCCATTTTTATAAAAGGGTTGCGTCAGGGCCCAAGGGAAATTCGCCACTGTTTTTTTGAGTAAATTGAGTTCTGCCACCCCTTCGTCTTTTTCAGAAGAGGAGAATGAGGCGATGGTGTCATCAATGGCCGTTCCCAGCAATCCGCTCACGGCGGCCGGAGGCTGTTTTTGACTCAAAGACTGTTGCAGGTTTTTTTCAATATTTCGCACGGCTCGCGGCAGATGTTTGATGGCGTGTCCGCCCTTTTCCAAATATTTGAGGGTCGCCTCAAAAATCTCTCCCAACTCATGGACAAGGGGAGGAAGGGCAGAATCCGGACAAACCGTCCAGCAATCACCACATCCCGTACATTTTTCGGGGAGCCATTGAGGATGCTGTGTTCGTAGTGACGAAAAATCATGAAGAAGTCCCGTCCCTGCGGGAAGAAGGCCCATCGCCATAAAGGGATCGGCCGGAATCGCATCCTCTTTTTGATCAACGGAAAAGGGATATCCCGTTTGCGCCCAAAAACGATGAATATCGGCCACAGGAACCGTGTCCCTGGGCAAACCCTTCAATAGGGGCGGCAATATCTCCACCCCCTCCTTTTTAAGACCCAGATCCCTTTTTCGGATTTCAACAAGACCTCCCCCCCCCTTTTTCGAAATCCCCAGGGCCGCCAGCAGGGCCCCAAAAAGAATCTTGGCCTCTCTCTCTTCTCCCCCCTCTTCCTTTGAGGTTTCTTCTTGGGGAATTTTCGAAAAATCGAGGGCCCAGACGCGAATTTTTCGATCCACAATGATGGACTGGATCTCACGGGGAATCGCGGCCCAAATATCATCAGGGGAAGAAAGGGGGTTTTGTAAAATGAGGACTCCCCCTTTTTTCAGATGGTTGAGACGAGAAGCCATGGGTGCAAGAATTTTTCCCGAGAGGACAACGGCATCCACCGATTGTAAGACGCTATCAATCCGAACCGGCTCCGGGGCACAAACAATATGATAGGCCGCCGGATGACCGACGGGCTGCGGTTTGTTTTCAGAACGGGCCTTGACAAAGCTCCCTAAGAGTTCCGAAAAGAGGGTCGCCAGTCTTTGTCCCCTCTTCGAAAAGGCCTGATCTCCCGTCCCGTGGAGCTCGATCCCATAAGAACCCTCTGGAAGAAGGTCCGGACACTTACCGGCTGGAGACTCCAGGGTCTTGATCTCCGGATAGCCCTCGAGGATCTCTTGATACTGGATCTCCTGCTTGGGAGAAAGGATCTTGGAAGGGGCAAAGTGGACAGAGAGGGATATCCTTTTTTGCCGCTTCCCCTTCGGCAGCATATTGTCAACCGCCTCAATAAGATCGGCGGCCTGGATTCCTCCCCCACCAAGGATCGCGGAATAGAGTGCGGGAATCCTGTGATTTTTTTCATAAACGGCATATCCCGGATAGGGGATCTCCCCTCTTCTCACTCCCGCGTTTTCCTGGCATTTGTAAATAACCGAACGAACCTCTCTCATGAGCGGCAGATCCTCGGCCATCGGCTGATCGAGCCTCTCCACCACCACCACTCCCTTGCGATCCTTGAGGAGGGCCCCCAACAGATCCCCCGGAAAGGGCCGAAACATCGTAAGATTGACCACCCCTATCTTGAGGCCCCGTTCCTTTCCAAGATAATCGGCGACGGCCTCCGCCGTGGTCACCAGACTTCCCTGACCGACGATCAGATAGTCGGCGCCTTTGACCTTGTAAGTGCCCAGGCGATCGTAGGAACGACCCGTCAATTGGGCATATTCCTCCAAGGCCCTCTGTGTCAGGGAGACAATATGATCTGAATAAAAGGTTTTTTCGGCGGCCACGCTGGAGGCCAATCCCCTGGGTCCCTGGACGATGCCGGACATCATGGGACGTTCCACGCCCCAGAAGACGGGAATTCGTCTCCTCTTTTTTCCAAAAATCATTTTTTGAGAGGGCGTTGGCGAAGTGATTTCGTCCTCAGGACATCCCAGGTATTCATCCATCAGACCGTCTTCGGGAAAAAGGAGGGATTCGGCCGTCTCCGTGGTCAGGACCTGATCCTGGGCCACAAGGGCGGGAACCAGGGCCAATTCGGAAATCCGATGCGCTATCAGTGAAAAATCGGCGACCTCCTGAACATTCTTTGCAAACAACTGGGCCACACCCGTATCACTGACCCCGTGATAGGCATCATGCCCTGCATAAAAACTCAACGAGGCCTTTAGAAGAGAACCACACCCTAAATGAATCACGAGGGGGAGGTGTTTTCCTGCCGCGGCAAAGAGGGAATCATGGGCATGAATCAAGGTTTTGGCGGTCACAAAACATCCGGCACGCCCTCCCGTCATCGCCAAACCCGCCATAGAGGCAATCTCTGCAGGAATGGATGACGGTGCCCCATGAATATAATCCAACAAACGACATGCCGTCGCACGACCCTGCAAGACCACCGGTTTTCCCGAATACTTTATCTTCTGACTCATAAAAAATCCCTTCGTTAAGAAGTCTCCTTCATCCTATGGGAAGTGGGGTCTTCCGAATAATCCCCTTGGCCCCCACACCCTTTTTCACCCATCCTTTTTCCCCAAGCCAAACAATGGCCCCCGTCGGACACCTCTGGATACAGGTATCCGTCACCTTTTCAATTTTACTGTAGTCGATGACCGCCAGATTGTTTTTCATCTCGATGATACCTTCCGGGGCATCGGCGGCACACCGACCGCAAGCCGTACAGGCCACTTCACACTCGATTTCGGCATCCTCTCCAAAGACCTCGTTTTTGCACGCCACCCATAATTTGTGACTGATGGGGTGAAGAGAAAAGAGGTCCTTTGGACAGACCTCGACACAATCATTACAAGCCGTACACTTTTCTTCATCCACCACCGGAAGACCCCACTCATTCATCGTAATGGCACCAAAATCACAAACCCTTTCACAGTCTCCCAGCCCGAGACAGCCCCACACACAGCCCTTGCCACCCCCCGCAACAAGATGGGCGGCCTGACAGGTCGGAAGGCCCAAATATTCGACCCGTTGCCGGGCCACGTTATTTCCCCCCGCACACGCAAGGCGGGCCACCCTTTTTTCCTGGGCCCCGACATCCACCCCCAAAAAGTGGGCGATATCTTCCCGCCCATCCGAAGAACTCACCGTACACTGGCCCGGAGTTGCCCCCCCCTTGACGACCTTCTCGGCAAAGGCACGACACCCCGGCTCACCGCAGGCCCCACAGTTGGCGCTCGGGAGCATCCCCTCCACCACATCAATCCTGGGGTCTTCGAATACATGAAGTTTTTTATTAGCAATGGCTAGGATCGTCGCCAAGAGGACTCCAAGGGCAACCATCAAAGAGACAGCTACAAAAAGAGCTTGGATATCAATCACTTATGGAGCTCCGATTTAATGGCCTTCCCTCGAATGACCCCTTCATACCCCTAATAACCGACGAAAAACAATATGTTTTTTGAAAAATATTTCATCCGTCACCTTTTTATATTTTCTCTGCCATAATCAGATGTTAGGCTCGGCCTCCCATGAAGCGAAATATCCTTTATCTCTTCTCGGCCGTCATCATTTTTTTCCTCATTGGCCTGGGATTTCTCAATCACCGTTTTCAGACGTCACCACAGGCCCAGACCCTACAAGGGTGGACGATGGGGACGGAGTATCACATCGTGCTTCCCGATCCCGGGGCACAGGATCTTGAGGGACTCAAAGACGCCATTACCGCGCGATTGGAAGAGATCAATCAGATTTTTTCGACGTGGAGGGAGGATTCAGAGGTCTCGAAAATAAATCAGGGACCGTACGGAAAATGGATTCCAATTTCTGAGGAATTGGATGTGGTCCTTAGACACTCTCTCCAATTAAGCAAAAAGACAGGGGGGGCCTTTGATGTCACCATCGGTCCCCTCGTCAATCTCTGGGGATTTGGCCCCTATGAAGAATTCCTCCCTCCCTCCCCTGAGGAGATTCAAGAGGCCAGGCGCTCTGTGGGTTACGAGCATCTGACCCTTGGAAAAAGACGTCTCCAAAAAACCCTTCCCCATATGTATCTTGATTTCTCCGCCGTCGCCAAGGGTTATGGTGTCGATGCCATCGCCAGGCTGATTGAAGGTCACGGCCTCTCTCATTATTCAGTCGAGATTGGGGGAGAAGTGGTCGTCAAGGGACTCAATCCACGAAGAAGGCCCTGGACCATTGGTATTGAAACCCCTACGGAGGGGGCCCCCTATGGGGCCGACTTTATCTCTGCCCTCTCTCTGGGTCACGGGGCCATTGCCACCTCCGGATCCTATAGGATCTACCGCGAAGAGGATCCTCAAAAAGGGTCCCACATCATAGATCCCGACACAGGCGAGGCCCTTCAAACGGATCTCGTCTCCGTGACCGTCCAAGCGCCCACCTGCCTGGAGGCCGATGCCTTGGCCACGGCCCTCATGGTGATGGGGGCTGAAAAGGGTCTGGCATGGGTGGAAAAGCAACCCGGGATAGAGGCCCTGTTCTTGGTGAAAAAGGGACCCTCAAGATTTGACCAGGTCCTCAGCAAAGGATTTCCAACCCCTCAAAAATAAAAATGTGTTTGTGTTATGAAAATGGTGGGAAATAACTTTTCTTTCGCTTTTGCACAAAATCCTCCACTGCCGGATTTTGTGCAGCTAGGAAAATCAATGGCATAGAGGCAGCAAGGTGATTGATTTTCCTAAAGCCGCTCAAGAAAAGTTATTTCCCACCATTTCCATTATAGAGCTGACAAAAAATGAAATTTTGAGTATATCTCAAAAAATCCAAAGGAGGGGGTTATGAACACAAAACGATGGATCGTGGCCAGCCTTGTGGCCTTTATCATTATATCCGTCCTGGAATACACATTTCACAATCATTGTCTAAAAACCCTTTATGAGGCGACGGCCAGCCTGTGGCGGCCGGAGGCCGAGATGTCAAAACTCGTGCCTTACGGGATGCTCCTCCATCTGGCGGTAGCATTTTTGCTGGGCTACATTTACGCCAGAGGTTATCAAGACAAACCCTCCCGGTTGGGAGAAGGGGTGAGATTTGGCCTCATCCTCGGGCTCTTTACCAGCCTTCCCATGGCAGGTTGGTCCTATATTGCCATGCCCGTCCCCTTTCAACTCGCCCTCTACTGGTTCCTCATGGGGATGGTGGAGTTTCTCATCGTGGGGGGAGTAATCGGCCTGATTTATAAGAAATAACTACTCCTTCAATGATCTTTTTTAGGGGATTATGAAAATAAGCGAAGAAGTGCGCAAAAAACTTCAAGGACATTTTGGTTATACCGACGAGGAGATGACACTTTTTCTCAACCATCCGAGAAATTTAGAAGTCCTCTCCAAGGCCCCCGATCTCATGAATAAGACCATCGTCTTTGAGGTCGTCGAATCCCATGGCTGCAACAGTCAGCACAAGGTGGGAGACAAATTTTATTTTGACGGGGCGGGCAACCTCCTGACCAAGCTCTGTCCCAAGAAGATTTGTACCTATGCCCTCCATACCATGACGGGACCCATTTTTACCTCCAACGAGCTCTTTTACGCGGGGGTCGATCCCAATAAAATGCGATTCAAAAGGGCTGGGTGTTTTGATGTGGGGGTCCGCTGCGGGGGCTGGGGTCATATCGTTATGGAAATAAGCATCAAAGACCGTGTTTGACAATTTTTAGAAGGTTTAGAATCTTCTTTCATTTTCCATGGATAGAGGGACTTGACTCCATAAGGAAGAGGGGCCTATATAGAGGAGGCGCTCTAGAGGAACATTGATAGGGGAGGAGAAAAATGCAATCCATAAACCTTCAAGAAATCATCCAATTCGCTATAGAAGGGGAAGAGGAGTCCGTTGCTTTTTATAACCATCTTGTCAAAAAGGTCAAATCCCAAAAAGTGATCCAAGAGATTCATAACCTGATTGAAATGGAAGAAAATCATGTGGCAAGACTGAAAGAAATCAACATCGCCGCTTTTTCTCAGCGCCTACCCAAGAAGACATTTGATCTAAAAATCGATGACTATAGACTCGATAAAAAACCGACCCCCCACATGTCCCTAGAGGATCTTTTTGAGATCGCCATCCAGCGCGAACAAAAATCGGCGGAGCTTTACACCGATCTGGCCAAGCTCTTTCCTCACCCCGAAAAAAGGGTCTTCGAAAATCTCGCCGCCGAGGAAAGCAGTCACCGGCATCATTTTGAACTAAAATTGGATGATATCAGTTGATCTAGCAGTCTGTTGACAAAGTGGTTTTTCAGGATGTTGAGAAAGGCCCCAGATACGAGGCGGGCCGCTGAGGCGCGACGCAGGCGTACTAGCAAGTACGTCGAGGAGCGACCGATCCCTAAAGGGACTAGAGTACATGAGCGGCCAGCGTAGCAGCCCCTCTTTATGGGGCAACGAAGTAGATGGGCCTTTGTCAACATCCTGCTAGGGAAATATGTTCAGAAAAGAAATTAAAACCTTTGACTGCACCATCCGCGACGGTGGTTTGATCAACAATTACGATTTTTCAGAAGATTTCGTCAAAGCGGTTTACAGGGCCATTTGCGACGCCGGCGTGGATTTTATCGAGCTCGGAAAAAAACTTGCCGTGAGCGAAGAATATCCTCTGGACAAATACGGCCCGTGGAATTTTTGTGACGATGACCTTGTTAAAAAAATCGTTGACAGTTATCCTGATGGGAACAAACCCCTCATGGCTGTCATGTTTGACGTGGGCCGGGTGGACATCGGGACCCTACGAGACAAAAAAGACAGCCCCATCGACATGATCCGGACAGCCTGTTACGTGCCTCAAATCGACAAGGGCCTGGACCTCGTCAAAAGATCTAAAGACAAGGGATACCTGACCACGCTGAACATCATGGCCGTCTCCGCCGCCATCGAGTCGGAGCTGATTGGCGCCTTGGAACAACTCCATGAGGTTAAAGAACTGGATTATTTATATCTCGTGGACAGTTTCGGATCTTTCTATTGCGAACAAATCACATATTACCTTAATCTTTACAGCAAATATTTCCCCAGGGAAAAATTAGGATTTCACGGACACAACAACCAGCAAATGGCCTTGTCAAACACGCAGCAGGCCATTATTGACGGTGTCAATCTGCTTGACGCGACAATCAACGGCATCGGCAGAGGCGCTGGCAACTGCTGCTTGGAACTCCTTCTGGGATTCTTAAAAAATCCCAAGTTCGACGTCCGTCCCATTTACAAAGTCATCCAGAAAGAATTCGTCCCTTTAAGAAAAAATATAGAATGGGGATACAATGACATTTACGGAATTTCCGGCATTTTAAACCAGCATCCAAGGGAGGCCATGAAATTCCGCAAGGACAAAAATAACCAAGACAACTGCTAC
>MGSF01000013.1:0-14480 GCA_001798715.1 Deltaproteobacteria bacterium RIFCSPLOWO2_02_FULL_50_16
AATTCAGCCCCTGATCATAACAAAAGGCCACCGATTCAGGATCACCCCCTTGTTCTCCGCAAATCCCCAATTTCAAATGAGATCGTTTCATGCGGCCCTTCTTGGCGGCCATTTCAATGAGCTGGCCCACGCCACTTTGATCAATGGTTTGAAAGGGGTCTTTATCAAGGATTTTTTTGTCGGTATACTCTCCAACAAACCGCATGACATCGTCACGACTAAAACCAAAGGTCATCTGAGTCAAATCATTGGTTCCAAAAGAAAAGAATTCTGCCTCTTCAGCCAGCTTATCGGCCAAAAGGGCCGCCCGGGGTATCTCAATCATCGTCCCAAAAAGATAGGGGAGTTTTTTCAACCCAAACTTGGCTTTTACTTCCTCGGCCACACACGACACGATTCCCTTTTGGTGGGTCAGTTCGAATTTTTCACAGGTGATGGGGATCATAATCTCGGGTTGGATCTTTTTACCCTCCTGAATGAGTTCCGCCGCTGCTTCTAAGATAGCCCTCACCTGCATCTCTGTGACCTCCGGGTAAGTAATCCCCAAACGCACCCCGCGGTGTCCCATCATGGGATTGCTCTCATGCAGGGCCTCACCCCGTCGTTTGACTTCCGCGGTATCAATCCCCAAGGCGCGGGCCACGGCCTGCTGCTTGTCCTCGCTGTGAGGGATAAATTCGTGGAGAGGGGGGTCTAAGAGGCGAATCGTCACGGGAAGCCCTTCCATCACCCCTAAAGTCGACTTCACATCCCGCTTCACATAGGGAAAGAGTTCTTTGAGGGCCTGTTTTCTTTCACTTTCAGTCTCGCTTAAAATCATTTTTCTCAGTATAAACAAAGGCTCTTCACTGCCTTTGCCGTAAAACATGTGCTCCATGCGAAAAAGTCCAATCCCCTCAGCCCCAAAATTCCTTCCCACCTGGGCATCATCGGGGGTGTCGGCATTGGTCCTCACCCCCATCTTTCGGAAGGAATCCACTAATTTCATAAAAGACTGAAAACGGGGATTCTCAGAGGCATCAATCATGGGCAGCTGACCTGCGTAGACATAACCCTTCGTCCCATTCAATGTCAGGGCCTCGCCCTCACGAAAGCCCTGCCCCTTGATGGTCAAAATCTTTTCCTTGCTATTGATCTTTAGGGCATCCGCCCCGACGATGCAGCACTTGCCCCAACCACGAGCCACGAGGGCCGCATGACTTGTCATGCCCCCTCTGGCCGTCAATATTCCCTGAGCCACCCTCATCCCTTCAACATCTTCAGGATTGGTTTCATCTCGAACGAGGATAATATTTTTCCCCTCTTTGACCCGCGCTACAGCATCATGGGCCGTAAAGACGATTTGGCCCGTCGCCGCCCCGGGACCGGCCGGCAATCCCTTGGCAATAACTGTCGCCTTTTCTTCGGCCACGGGATCCACAATGGGATGAAGAAGCTCATCCAGCTGATGGGGTTTTAACCGCCCCACAGCCTCTTTCTTGGAAATCAGTCTCTCTTTTAACATGTCCATCGCCATATTGAGGGCCGCTGTCCCTGTGCGCTTGCCGACACGGCACTGCAACATGTAAAGTTTTCCCTCCTGAATCGTAAATTCGATATCTTGCATGTCACGAAAATGTCTCTCGAGCCTTTTTTGGATCTGGTCCAATTCACGATAAATCCTCGGCATCGAGGCTTCGAGAGAAGGAAGATGGCGATTGTGTTCCGTCTTTGTGGATTCATTGAGGGGATTGGGGGTACGCAATCCGGCGACCACATCTTCTCCCTGCGCATTGACAAGCCATTCACCATAAAATTTGTTTTCTCCCGTTGCCGGATTGCGACTAAAGGCCACCCCTGTCGCTGATGTCTCACCCATGTTGCCAAAAACCATGGATTGAACATTGACAGCGGTTCCCCAAAGATCGGGAATTTTTTCGATCCGGCGATAGGCGATGGCCCGCTTTCCATTCCAACTCTTGAAAACAGCCCCAATCCCTCCCCAAAGTTGCTCATAGGGATCATCGGGGAAATCCTGATGAAGGACTTCTTTGATCCGGTTTTTGAACTGCTGACAAAGGGTCTTTAAATCCTCAACGGTAAAATCAGTATCCAGGCTGTAACCTTTGGCCTCTTTCATGGCATTCATCAAGCCTTCGAGTTGGTGCCGAATCCCCCTCCCCTCTTGAGGCTCAATCCCTTCCGCCTTTTCCATCACCACATCAGAATACATCATGATCAGACGGCGATAGGCATCATAGACAAAGCGCTCCGATTTCGTCTTGGCCACTAGACCGGGGATCGTCTTCGAGCAAAGACCAATATTTAAAACTGTTTCCATCATTCCTGGCATGGATTGACGCGCCCCGGAGCGGCAGGAGACCAACAGGGCGTTGGTGGCATCCCCAAATTTCATCCCCATCATCTTTTCCATCCTGGCGAGAGCCTCATTCACCTGAACCTTGAGTGATGCCGGAGGGCGAGAACCATTTTTAAAATAAGCCGTGCAACAGTGCGTCGTAATAGTAAATCCCGCAGGAACCGGAAGGCCCAAGCGACTCATCTCCGCCAAATTGGCCCCCTTGCCCCCAAGGAGGTCTTTCATGTTTCCCTTGCCCTCGGATTTCCCGGCGCCAAAGGTATAAACCCACTTTGGTTCCTTTTTGTTTTTTTTCCTCTTGACCATGACTGACTCCCTAAAAGAGCGGTAGGAAATAACGCCTTTACTTTTTTAACTGATCCCTCAAATAAGTTTCAATATGATCTATCGCAATGCGGTCTTGTTGCATGCTATCCCGGTGTCTTATGGTCACCTTGTGATCCGTCTCGGAATCAAAATCATAAGTGGCACAAAAGGGGGTCCCCAACTCATCAAAGCGCCGATAGCGGCGGCCAATACTCCCGGCAACATCAAAATCTGTAGTAAAATGTTTTTTTAAGCCCGTGTCTATCTTCTTTGCCGATGGTTCAAGTTTCTTGGACAAGGGGAGAACGGCCAAAAAAATGGGGGCAATTTCCGGATGAAATCGCATGATAACACGTTTCTCTCCCTTGACCTCTTCTTCATCATAGGCATCGCAAAGAACCGTCAACAAAGTGCGCTCAACCCCCAGGGAGGATTCTACAACGGCTGGTACGTACTTGGCCTTTGTTTCTTCCTCGAAATAATTCAGATCTTTTCCAGATGTCTTCATGTGCTGATTCAGATCATAGGTGCTTCTATCCGCAATCCCTTCAAGCTCGGACCAACCAAAGGGGAATTGATACTCGACATCGGTGCAGCCCTTGGCATAATGGGCCAGCTCCTCTTTTGTATGCTCCCTCAACCGGAGATTTTCCTTGCGAATCCCAAGGTCAACAAACCACTGAAACCTTTCCTTGACCCAATATTCATACCACCGAGTGCTCTCCTCCTCCTTGACAAAAAACTCAAGCTCCATCTGTTCAAACTCTCGCGAACGAAAGATAAAATTGCGAGGCGCAATTTCATTGCGAAAACTCTTGCCCACTTGGGCAATGCCGAAGGGGATTTTTTGTCGTGAAACAATTTGGGTGTTTTTAAACTGTGCAAAAATGGACTGGCAGGTCTCTGGGCGAAGATAAGCCACAGAACCCTCGTCTTCAAGGGCCCCCACATGGGTCTTAAACATCAGATTAAACTGCCGAGGAGGCGTCAATTCGCCACCACATTCGGGGCATTTTGTCTCTTTGATCTTCTCTTTTGAAACAATCTCCTTTTCGTGAGGACCTTCCGTGCCCCCAAAAAGATCATCTTCGCGAAATCGTCTCTTACATTTCTTGCAGTCAATCATGGGGTCCGAAAAATGGGCCACATGACCGGAGGCCACCCAGACCTGAGGGTGGGCAATGATCGACGTGTCGAGACCAACAACATCATCTCGCCACTGGACAACACGCCTCCACCAAAATTGCTTGATATTATTCTTGAGAGTGACCCCATAGGGACCATAGTCCCAAAAACCATTAATACCCCCATAGATCTCGCTGGATTGAAAAATAAGCCCCCGCCGCTTACAAAGGGAGACGAGATTGTCCATGTCTATTCTGGAAGCCAAAAAAACCTCTATATCTTGATAATCAATGGTTAATTGGGAATTTTGGATTTCGAGGAGTAACATCCACCATCGGGGGTGTCAAGGGGAAACATCGGGAACAAAATCCTTAAAAGACTATTGCTTTTAGCAAGTTAGCTCCTTATAATCTGCCGGATGCCCCTTTTAAAAAAGATCTCATTTTTGCCTTATGGCCTTGGGGCCTTGAGTCTGATTTTCATCATGACTTCTGGATGCTTCTCCTCGGATTCCTTCAAAAGAAGGGCGAAAACAACCGTCGAAAAAGAAGAGGCCCTCCCCCTTCTGGTGGCTCGGGCCTCCACGAAGGAAGTCGTGATGAAATTGAGGGCCGCCGCCACCCTTGAGGCCTATGACCGCCTCGAGGTCAGGAATACCTTTGGGGCCAAGGTCGAAGCAGTCTATGTGGATGAAGGGGCCGCTGTCAACCCGGGGGATACCCTCCTCAAATTCAATCAGGAAGAAAACGGTATGAAACTCGAGGTCGCCCGAAATGAATTGAGAGAGGCCGAAGCCGGTATCGAGGCCTCTAATGCCCGTCTTGGCGAAACCAACCGCAATCCCGGTGAAAACGGAGAAGAACCAGTAGGCCCCAGTGCCGAATCTCTAGAGAAACAAATTACCTACCTGGAGGCCAAGGCCGATCGGGCCCGATCAGAAATCGCCCTCTTAGATGCCCTCGACCGCAAGGAAACCATCACGAGTCCCATGAGCGGAATCGTGCGCCGCAAAAGGGTCACCACAGGGGCCCTTTTTGCCGCCGAAGACATCTTGATGGAGGTGGTCCAAATCAATCCCATCAAACTAAAGATCCAACTGCCTCAGGAAATGCTGGCCATTCTTAACGTGGGTTCTGAGATTTTTTTCAATATTCCCTCTCTTCGCATCAAAAAAACACTGGCCCGGATTTCTTATGTCTCTCCTGAGGTAAACCCTCAAACCGGCCTTGTAGAGGCCGTCTGCATCCTTCCCAACGATGATGGCGTCTTTAAAGATGGTCTCGCAGGAGAAATCGAGATCCCTACCGATGAGAAAACAACTATTCTGATGATTCCTGAACAGGCCATCTTTTACGAAAGCGAAAAATCCTTTGTGTATCGTATTGTCAACCAGATAGCCAAGAAGACCTCCATCGTCACCGGTCAACAAACCAAGGGAGACGTCCAGATCCAAAGCGGTCTCAAGGAAGGGGACATCGTGGCCATTCAATTCCCTGAGAAACTCAAAGACGGTTCCATGGTAGAACTCCTGACGGCGGCTCCATAATGACTATGCAATTTAATATGAAAAATATGTGGATCCTGGGGCTCTTTCTCCTCATCAGTCTCCCGTGTTCCCTCGAAGCGGCGTGGGAAACCCTTCAAAAGGGTGTTGACCACCAAGTCATCTCTTATCAAAATGGCCATATCCATCTTTATCGTCTTCATCTCAAAAAAATTCAGCTCGATCTCTTGGATGCGCGCCAATACGGCATGAACGCCATGTCCGTCCGTGACTTTGCCGTCAAAAGCAATGCCTTATTGGTCATCAACGGAGGATTTTTTCAAGAAGGCTTTGCCCCCTTGGGTCTCATGATCCAAAAAGGAAAACAGTTGAATCCCCTTCGTCGTGTGGAATGGGGTGTCTTTTATATCGAAAAGGATTTGCCGAAAATCACCCATGCCCGAAAATTTGAGATCAATCCCGACATTACCACAGCCCTCCAGTCAGGACCTCGGCTTGTGATCGCCGGGACAATTCCCTCACTCGTTCCAGGAACAAGGTCCCAGCGCTCCGCCATTGGAATGACCGCCAACAATGAAGTCATTTTAGCCATTACCCAAAATGTCCTTTTGACCCTCAGCGAATGGGCACAGATCATCAGCCAGCATTGTACTTATGCCCTCAATCTTGATGGGGGTGGATCCTCCCAATTATTTCAACAACTGAGGGGGCAGGAACTATTTATTGCAGGAATCACTCCGGTTCCAAACGCCTTTGCCGTTTTTGACCGATATTAACAGGACCGAAATAATATAGACAGCCCGATAGGGCTAACAGCCGGTCCTGTAATACTAACAGTCCCCCAATGTCTACACAATTTCGGGACTGTTAGTAACGAAATTTTATGAAAAAACTTCAGGATTATACCAACAGCGTCATTGAAACCCTTTTCACAAAGGATGTGGGTTTTCAAGATCAACTCGATTACCTCCTTCCCTCCAAAGAAAAAAACCGTATCATCTCCGTCCTCAAAGATTGGGAGCAGAAAATGCCACGCTGGGAGGCCTTGACCACGGAAGTGGCCCGGCCTGAGAAGCTGCCCCGTGTCGAAAAATACGATCCTGTCGGCAACTGTGTTGAAAGGATCGTCCTCCCCCTTGAGACAAAAAGGGTCCGTCGTGAAGTGGTGGAAGCGGGTATTTTTACAAGTAAGACAGAATTAGAAAAATTCTCAAAAATTTATCTCTTGGGGCAAATGGGTGAGTCCGGCATTACTTGCCCCTTGGCGTGCACTGACGGACTGATCCGTGTTCTCTCCGCTCACGGTTCTGATTTTCTAAAAGAAAAATATGTCCCCCTCCTCTCTTCGTCGGATTATCCCCTTTCCGGGGCTCAATTTATCACAGAACGCGCCGGCGGCTCCGATGTGGGGGCCATCGAAGGGACGGCACGACCCCATCCTGAGGGACATTGGTTGCTGACCGCCGAAAAATGGTATTGCTCTGCCATGGACGAGTTTTTTCTGCTCGCGGCCCGTCCTGAAGGGGCTCCTGCCGGAACCAAGGGGGTCGCCATCTTTTTTGTCCCCCATATGATTCAGGAAAACGGACGTGAGGTCATCAACAACCTTTCCATCCGACGCCTCAAAGACAAACTCGGGACCCAATCCCTCCCCACGGCAGAGATCGACTTTCAAAACTCCAAGGCCCATTTGATAGGAAAGGCCGAAGAGGGATTTCATCACCTCATGGATTATGTCCTCAATACCTCGCGAGTCCACAATGCCGCGGGGTCGCTTGCCTGCGCCCGGCGCGCCTTTGCCGAGGCCAAAAATTATGCGGAACAACGGGTGGCCTTTGGAAACGAAATCATTCATTACCCCCTCGTCCAAGAACATCTCCTCTCCATTCTTTCCTCACTCAACGCCAAAAGAAATCTCTATTGCCACATGCTCTGCATGATGGATCAGGATGGTTGGCTCCCCGAAGATCGGGAGAAGAGGTTGTGGCAGCGCTTTCTCATCAATCTCATGAAATACAGGACCGCCGCAACCCTCACAGAACAGGTCAAGAAGGCGATCCTTGTTTTTGGGGCCAATGGAGTCATCCAGGACTTTTGTATCCTGCCCCGTCTCCTGCGTGATGCCCTTATCCTGGAAAACTGGGAAGGAACCCACAACACACTTTGCCTTCAAATCCTAAGGGACTCTCAGCGTTTTGATTTTTTGGGACGCCTCCACCAAGAAGTGGATCTTCTTGTAAAGGACTGGCCCAATAATGTCTTGTCAAAAAGTAAGGGACTCTTCCTCTCCGCCCTCAACCTCTCCAAAGAAATGATGACGCAGAAAAACCTTGCCAACCCTCAATGGGCTGAGACTCATGCGGCTCATATGGCAGATTTTGTTGCTGATCTCTTAGAAATCGGCCACCTGGTGAAGCAAGGTGTTGCCCAGAAAAACAACAACATCCTTCTTCAGGCCTCTTATCTGACTCATGAGGTCTTTGGAAATCGATTGAGCCGTTTTGGCAACCCTGTTCTCAATGGCTTAAGCCACTTTGGCCTGGCCCTGGTACGCGAGGAGTCTCTCTCAGTGAAGATAGATCAATATTAGTTTTTTTGTCATAGTTGACGGTAGGTGCCGTAGACGAAGGCTGTAAAAATAACTATCCTGCGAAAGGTTTATCTGTTATGAGTTTCCTTCCTGGAGAAGGCATGGAGTGGTTAACCAATATCCCTGAGTCCGCCGCTATCCTTTTAAGTAAGATCGCCTTTGGAGCCCTGGGGCTTTTGATTCTTTGGCCGGTGTGGCGGGTCATCTGCTGGTTTTGGAGCTCTGACAAAAAATATTCCAAGGGTTATCTTTTGACCTGTAAGGGCTGTGGCCGTGAAATCCCCCTTCATTATCGCCTGGCCTGCCTCCATTGTCAGCATCCCTACAAAAATCAAAGTATTCCTCTCCTCATGAGAATCAAGCTCATCCTTGAAGCCCTTGGCAAATCCTTTCCCCTTCGCCTTCTCAAAAGTCTTTATACCCTTTCAGGCTGGTTTCTCGTCTTGGGAATCATTGCCTTGATGGTATGGCGACTGCCTCTCCTCGAACACATTCACGACTGGCGGCTCAATCCCTTGATGGCCACAGGCATCCTCTGTTTTTTCTTCGCCATCATCTTCCTCAGAAAGACCTTCGCCATCCTCGGAGAAAAGTGGAGTACAAAATTGATCTTCTTTTTGATGGGAGGGACCTGTGTGGCCTTAAGTCTCTTGGCCTTCAACGTCACCCATTTTTTCTTGGGCCCTCAAAAACAACCTTTGGCTACCATCAATTTCGAATCTGACACCCATCTTTCCATTCACCTTGCCAATGGGGAAAAAATAAGGCTTTCGCTTCAAAATGAGCCCTTCCCGCTAAAAACGGTAGTGCACTATCGCCAGATCGATTGGCCTTTCATAAAAACCTCCACCCTCTTTCTGGAGGCCATCGTCTTTGGTTCCCATGAAATCAAGCCCAAAAAGAAAAATGGCATCGTCAATCAATTTTGGAATAAATTGGCCCCCCCTCTTTCACAGGAAAAATTTGGGCTGCCAACATTGAGACAAGCGACCAGTGAGTTCTATCTCGCACCGGGAGGCGGCGAATACAAATTGACTTATAATCCCCAATCCGGGCGTGTTTTGCTGAATTCCGCAGGGACCCCACCCCCCCCTCTCGACCCAACGGGCTCTCCCCCCATCCTACCGACACCCGTCCAGCCTCCGACACCAGTGGCCCCCCTACAACCATCCATTTAAGAGGGTTCAAACTACCCCCTCCGAAGCCCCAATCGTCCTAAAAGTTGGTCGGGATAATTTCGAAGTTGGGCCGAAGATCCCTCGGCAGCGAGTATTTGAGCCCCCAGGCGGGTCCATAAATCTTGAATTTGTCCTTCAGGTTGAAATCTTTCCCCCGGCGGGAGAGGGAGGAGGACACTCACAGGGATCTCACGGCCACTGGAAAGGGCATGGTAAGTAAAGGACCCGACAACCCCTTGTTGATAACGATTCCAGTCCACTGCTGAAGTGCTTCCTGCCACAGACGTTTCTCGAGAGGTAGCACTTCCAATAAGAATAAGACCGGACCGATTCACAATCGGCTCCATCTGGGGAACCATACCAAAATATTCTCGTGCGACTTGTTCCTGATAAGCTTGTTCTCCTAACCACCTCAAGGTGAGGGCCAATGTCGTCCACCTGTCCCTCTCCACAAAGAGTGGCGTGCGTCTGGAAAGGATCCTGGCTAACTCCTTTAAAGCGACATCACTCTGAATCCTTCCATCGGAAGACATACGAACGAGATCTCCTGGAAGCTCAAGGGTCAAGGCCCCCTGACCCTGTATCCAGCCAGAGGTAATCGCGACGCGAAGATCTCCCTGCCTTGTAAGGTCAAGGGAGGCAGCGCGTTGCCCATGATCCATCTCACGCTCTAATCCCCCTTGAGGGGAACGACGAGGGAGCGAAAAAGCCCTCGTAAGCATCCCTTTGACAGGAGAGGCGGTTTCAGGATGAAGACTTGCAGGAACCACACGAACCGGTGGAGAAGGCTCAAAGGCCCCGGCCTCATAAGGCAACTCCACCTTTAAGGCAGCATCTCCTATATGAAGCATGTAACCCTTCAAACCATCTGCTGCGGTCATGGGGATATGGATGGGTGTGGTATCAGAAACCCTTCTCCCCTCCCAAAAGACCCCATTTTCATGACGACCATCAAGGATCACCTGTGTGGTCATTCGTCCCCCCTCCGGGACTCCAGGTCTTACGGTCATGTAGGCATGGACCTCTCTGGCGACCGTGGGATCGGTGACCACAATTCCGTGCATCCCATGGAGTGTCTGGGGCATTCGACTAAAGGCAAACATCGTGTCCGCTTGAATCCTTGTCAAATCCAATACAAACTCCCTGGGGCCCCTGACCTCCAACTTCCAATCCCTCCCTTGAACAGGTTGAAATACAGGAGCAACAGGTCTCGGAGGGGCAAATTCCACTAATGCTTGAGCCGCCGGAGCAGGTCTCCGGGCAGGTTCGACAGGGACAAAGCCACCCTGTCCGTCCTCCTGCAA
The DNA here is from genome assembly GCA_001798715.1 of Deltaproteobacteria bacterium RIFCSPLOWO2_02_FULL_50_16. Classification (GTDB taxonomy): domain Bacteria; phylum UBA10199; class UBA10199; order 2-02-FULL-50-16; family 2-02-FULL-50-16; genus 2-02-FULL-50-16. Next base: position 10,367 of record MGSF01000013.1, read on the forward strand.
GACCACCACGCGCCTTCTTCCTCCCTCAGGGACCAGAGGAATAACGCCCCTCCTCCCCCCTTCCCCCTCTGGCGAAAACGCCGCCGTCCGAGGATCCGCAAACACCTCGGGGCCTGTGGCATGACGTCGGGCCCCATTTTGAACGGCCGCTGCCGTGGGTTGATATAATAAATGATCGGCGACGGATGGAGGAATGAGGCTGTAATAAGAAAGTCCCTCTTCCCGATGTAATCCCACGCGGGCGAGATCCACATCATACCCACGAAGTTCGCGAAGGACGCCCCCCATGATCTGATCCGAGGTATTGAGCCCCCTTCGAAAGTCTGATCCCGGCCAAAAATTCCCCCAACTCGAAGGCTCCTGGGGAAGGGCCTCTTCCGCTTGACGCACATTGACTTCTACGGCCTCGCGGATCCCTTCGTGGCGCACCCTCGCCTGAGGGATCCCCACGGTCCTGACACGATCAATGTTATAGCGCCGAACGGCCAAGGCCCTCTGCGGCCTCGACATCCCCTCAAAATTCGGTCTCCCCCCCCGACCCACAGGACCAGCCATAGCTCCCAACTCTTTCCCTTTTGAAGCAAGAACCCCTGCAATTGACTTACGCACTGCGTTATCGAGAAGGGGTGGAAAAAGTTGCGCAGAATCTGTGGATTACCATTTCTTATAAAAGCTGATCCGGATCATATTGGGGAGCGACCTCAAAATCCCCCAGAAAGAGGCCGTCGTGAGAGACCGGGCGAGTTTTTTGAAAATAGAGTAGAGCTTCTCATTATAAGGATACAACCAGAAATTTTTCATGAAAAAGAGTGGATTGATGTGGATATGATGGGGCTCCACCATTTCCATCAACCCCAAATAAGAGTGACTCCTCCCAAACCCGCTATCGCCGTGACCTCCCCAGGGGGTCTGGGACAGGGCATGGGTGAAGACGCATTCGTTGACGGTCACCGTCCCGGCCTTGATCCGTCGGGCTATCTTGTGTCCCTTGAAGATATTTTTGGTCCAGACGCTGGCCGTCAAACCGAAGGCGGAGTCATTGGCCAAACGCACCGCCTCCTCCTCGTCTTTAAAGGTCATGATGGGTAGGGTGGGGCCAAAGGTCTCCTCTCGGACCAGGTCAAAGGAATTATCGACATGGGTGATGACGGTGGGTTGATAGAACCACCCTTTAAGGTCCTTGTTTCTCCCGCCCCCGACAAGGATCCTGGCCCCCTTCTTCTTGGCCTCCTCCACCTGGGCCTCGACTTCCCTCAATTGGGACTCCGTGGTCATGGAGCCGACATCCACATCATATCCCTGCCCCACGCCCTGTCTGAGCTTCTTGGTTTTCTCAACAACCTTTTGAATAAATTTGCCGGCAATCGATTCGTGGACATAAACCCTTTCGACAGAGGCGCAGACCTGTCCCGAATTGGTGAAGGCCCCCCACACCGCCGCGCTGGAGGCCACCTCAAGATTGGCATCCTTCAAAACAACCATCGGATCCTTGCCGCCCAATTCAAGGACAACGGGCGTCAGATTTTTTGAGGCCATCTCCATGATTTTCTTACCCACACCCACGGATCCCGTAAAAAGGATCTTGTCCACCTTGGCCTCAATGAGGGCCGTCCCGACGGAAGAGTCCCCGGGCAGATCCGTAAACACCCCTTCGGGGAGATCGGCGGCCTTCAAAATCTCGCTGATCTTGGCCCCCACGAGGGGGGTGGAGGAAGAGGCCTTGTGAAGGACGCAATTGCCCGCCATCAGGGCCATGGCAATTTCTCCAAAGGGGATGGAAAATGGGAAATTCCACGGGGAGATGATCCCGATCACCCCCCGCGGCCTGAAATAAAGGATGGAGCGCCTCAAGAGGTAATTCCAGACCCCGATATTGAGTCTCTTGGGTCGAAGGAGTTTTTCCGCATTCTTGGCAAAATAACTCATGAGATCACAGACGGGATAGATATCGGCGCTCAAGGCCTCAATCATGGGTTTGCCATTGTCTTTTGAAATCGTCAGGGCAATCTCATCAAGGTGGTCTAAAATATATTTGCGGGCCTTGAGGATCTTTTTGCCCCTCTCCTTAAATGAGGTTTGGGACCAGCCCTCAAAGGCCCTGCGGGCCTTGGCCACGGCCTCTCTCACCTCTTCTTGCGTCAACCCCTGGACTTCGCCAATCACTTCCAGTGTTGCAGGATTAAGGCTGGTGATAACCTTGCGAGATGATTCCCGCGCCGATAATGGTATCTCCAAATTATGAGCTTGCTGTGACATAGAACCCCCCTTTTAGAATGATCGCCTCCTAGTGTAGTGCGTCATAAATCTCTTTATGCTTCATTGCCACTGCACCCGCAATCCTCACGTACTTTCGTGTACGCTCCGGTTGCGGGCTTGCGGCAGCCTCGCCTAAAGAAGATTTCTGACGCACTACCGCAAATATTGTAAAAAAGTGTTAGACGCACTACACTAGCTACCTCAAAACGAGTCGATTGTCCACCGAAAGACCTTTGGCCCTTTGGAAGATCTCATCCAGGGGGCGATCCGATTGGATCTCAAATCCGGCGTCTTTGATCATCTGCAGGACACGGAGACTTTCCGCCCCCTGGACATTCAGATAACCCTCGAGGAAAAGGGAATCGGCGGGATAGAGGCACAAGACCTCCAAGTGGCGCAGGTGATATTCACGACCGGCGGCGACCCGGATTTCGGCGTCAGGATTTAGAAAACGAAAGAGACAAAGGACACGCAGGCAATACTCCGGCGTGAGGTTATGAGGTTGGGCCAAGACATTTCCCTTGATGGGGATCAAAAAATTAACGGGGATCGACCGGGCCTCCACCTCCCTCAACCGAACCGCCACTGTAATGACCTCCTCCGGCGACTCCCCCATCCCGACAATCATCCCGGAACAAACCTCCAATCCCGCCTGTCGTGCCGCCCTGAGGGTACTCAGCCGATCCTCGTAGGTATGGGTCGTACAAATTTTTGGATAATGTCTCTCGGAGGTGTTGAGGTTGTGATTGAGGCGGTCAAGTCCCGCCTCTTTTAAGAGGGTCGCCTTCTCCCGATCCAGGAGACCCGCGGAGACACAGACCTCGATCGGATATTTTTCCTTGATCTTCCGGATGAGGGAGGCCAGCCGGACCACCCTTTCCTTGGAGGGACCCCGGCCCGCAAAGACCATGCAATAACGAAAGGCCCCGGACAAATAGGCCTCGCGGGCCTCGGCCAGGATTTCATCATCATTTTTTAAGGGATATTCCTCAATGGCCGCCTCCGAACTCTTGGCCTGGGCACAGTAATGACAATCTTCCGGACAATGACCGTTTTGGGCATTATTGAGGATGTGGATCTTGACCTTCAGCCCGGCAAACTTTTTTCGAACCTGAAAGGCCGCATCCAGCAATGGAAGAAGCTCAATGTCCGGAGAGGTCAGGATCGTCTCACACAGCCCTTGCGAGAGTCTCTCCTTTTTCATCCCTTTTTCCGCTAAATCCTGGTAGAAAGTGCGATCCATCATCTTTTTTTCTTCGATCTAAGGAACAAAAGGTTGCTTGAAAAATAGGGGGCTTTTCACTCGCCAATGATCTTGATGAGCACGCGTTTGCGACGCCTCCCGTCGAATTCCCCGTAAAAGATCTGTTCCCACGGCCCAAAGTCCAGCTTCCCCTCGGTCACCGCCACCACGACCTCACGCCCCATCAGCTGACGCTTGATGTGGGCATCGGCATTGTCTTCTCCCGTATCATTGTGACGGTATTGCCGTATCGGGGCATGGGGGGCCATCTTTTCGAGAAAGACCTCATAATCGTGGAGGAGTCCCGGCTCGTCATCATTGATATACACACTGGCGCTGATATGCATGGCATTGACGAGACACAGGCCTTCCTTGATGCCGCTTTTTTTGAGGGCTGCATCGACCTTAAGAGTGATATTGACGAAGGACAGGCGTTTGGGAATCTCAAAAAAAAGTTCTTCTCGATAGGATTTCATATTTCTCCTTCTCTACATAATGATCTGTCTGAAAATAACTTTTCTTGAGCGGCTTTATTTGACGCAACCTCCTTACGGCCTTGCAAAGGATGTTGCGTCAAATTGCTTGTCCCGGCCCGGCCTGTCCCGGCCGGGCCGG
>MGSF01000013.1:14512-16049 GCA_001798715.1 Deltaproteobacteria bacterium RIFCSPLOWO2_02_FULL_50_16
AAAGCGAAAGAAAAGTTATTTTCAGACGGCTCCGTACGGCAAGGCAGTATACTGGTTGACAGACAAAGGTCAATATTGATAAGCCCACCCCATGCCCGTTCCCGTCTCCCAGGCCCTGACCGTGGCTTCCCATGTCATTCGGCAAAAAATCAAGGGAAACAAGTATTTCCCCTTGGTCCTCATGCTAGAACCCCTCTTTCGTTGTAATCTGACCTGCGCCGGATGCGGCAAGATCCAATACCCCAAGGAGATCCTCGACAGGCGCTTAAGCGTGGAGGAGTGTATGAAGGCCGTCGATGAATGTGGCGCCCCCATCGTCAGTATTCCCGGCGGTGAACCCCTAATCCATCCTGAAATCAAGGAAATCGTTGAAGGGCTAAAGACCCGAAAAAAATACATCTATCTGTGTACCAATGCCCTCTTGTTAAAACGCAAACTGGACCTCTTTACCCCCTCCAAATACCTGACCTTTAATGTCCACTTAGACGGCCTCAAGGAAGAGCACGACCAATCCGTGGGGCGCGAAGGCATCTTTGAAATCGCTGTAGAGGCCATCAAGGAGGCCCTAGGACGCGGTTTCCGGGTCACGACAAACACCACCTTTTTTAATTCCACTGATTCCGAAAAGGCGAGAATCTTTTTTGATTTCCTCTCTGATCTCGGTGTGGAGAGCATGACCATTTCTCCCGGTTACTGCTACGAAAAGGCCCCCCATCAAGATCGTTTTCTCAAACGGCAACAAACAAAATCCCTCTTTGCCAAGATCCTCGAAAATCCCAACAAAAAGTGGCGTTTCAATCAATCCCCCCTCTTTCTGGAGTTTTTAAAAGGGAACATCGATTATGACTGCACCCCCTGGGGCAACCCAACCTACAACATCTTCGGCTGGCAACGACCCTGTTACCTCATTGGCGAGGGACACGCCAAGACCTTTCAGGAATTGATTCAAGACACCGATTGGGACAATTACGGCACGGGTCGAAACGAAAAATGTGCCGACTGCATGGTCCACTGCGGCTATGAGGCCTCGGCCGTCAATGACACCTTTAGTTCCCTGGGGGGACTTTCACGCACAATTCGCGCCATGATCCGCCCCCGCCCCTCCCGGCAAACCTAAGCCGGTCCTAGGTCGTCTCATTTTTCTTGGTAAAAAACTTGATCTTTCAAACATTATCTATTATTGGAAAAACAGCCGTTTAGAAAAAATTGGAGAAAATCATGCCCCGCCGCGCTTTGCGCCTTAAGGCGCTTCAGCGCACCAAGTTGCTGACTTGGTGACGGCGGGACAATGTAGAGAAGAAACCATTATAGGTTTCTCCTTTGGAGAAAATCATGCCCACAATCGAAACAACACCGGAAATACTCAAAAAAACCTATCAAAAAATGGAAGAGCGTCTGGGGATCGTCCGCCGACGCCTTCAGAGACCCTTAACCTTTGTCGAAAAGATCCTCTTTGGACATCTTGATAATCCTGAAAAACAGGAACTCAATCCAGGCCCAACGCCCCTCCGGGGCTTCGAGGGTCCCCGGCCTCCGG